>JAAFHL010000181.1 GCA_013298365.1 Bacteroidota bacterium
TGCTTCCGATACGATTGAGGGCTGTTTTTTAAAACCCTTTACATCTTTTTGAAAAGATGATAGATGTACGACTCTGTAACTCATAATAATCAATCAAATAAGGCTAATAATGCGTCTTTCCCGTATATTTTCTTTCCCCCTTCTTTATCTATAATTTCTTGTGCCATATCTACCAAAAAGGATTGATATTCTTCGCTGTCTTCGTCTATTGCTTCCCGATTTGCAATAAAAGTAAGTCTCTCATAGACCAAGCTACTCAACTTTGCTAAGTCGGATAGATGAGTTTGAAAATCTTTATCTAAGTCATTTACATCTATCTCAATGACTGTTTCGGCTGCGGGTGGGGGAGCGGAAACACTACTAAGCAAGTTTTTGGCTTCCTCAGGAGAAAGTTTTAACAATTCTACATAATAGCTTTCCAACATGCTAATAAAAGCCTGTATCATCATTTTGAGTGCCTCAACGTCTATGGAGATAGTCGGACTTTGTACTTGTCGGTTGCCAAACTGACGCATAAACTCTGCTGGAGCGTTTACAACATAAGCTGGTGGTATTGTATATGGTTGCATAATGTCTATATTTCTTTGATTATCTTTATAATACTTTTAAACTGTGGATTTGGTTAATTAGTTTTTACGATTTATGTTTTAGTTAGCTCATTTACCTCATGCAATAATGCGGTAACCTTTTCATCTCTACGAAATTTATCCACTTTTGCCACAACTTGACTTACCAACATATCTGTCTTATTACCTGCATACCACATTAATAGTTCAGGTTTTAAGTCCCCAAAATTGCCATCAAAAGCACTGTTATCTCTATCCCCAAAATGAAAATTCCTCCTTTCAGAAACTATTCTCCATTGCTCTTGAAATAAACTATCTTTTCTCTCAAAACAATCCAAAATTGGGGCATATCTCGGTTCTTTCAATTTTGCAGAAATTTTATCAATTTGACTATTTTGATAGAGAGACAACTCCAAATTTCCATCTAACCATAAAGAAACGATTTGGTCATCAAATGATTCTAAATACCACTTAGCGTTC
Organism: Bacteroidota bacterium; assembly: GCA_013298365.1. GTDB lineage: Bacteria > Bacteroidota > Bacteroidia > J057 > J057 > JAAFHL01. Next base: position 1,047 of record JAAFHL010000181.1, read on the forward strand.
CAACCCCATTGGTTGAAAGCCCACCCTTTTACTTTATTTTCTTCCTTCTTAAAATGTTCATTAAGTGCATTCCAAAAGCGACCATACCATATTTTTTGAATGGTTTCTCTTTGTGAAGAAAGTTCTAAATAATCGTTCCACTTTTCAGGTGTATCAAACATCTCAATAACCTGATTGAATAATTCTTGTTGCATAATTTATGTTTTTAAAGGTTTATGACCAAAGTTCAATATATTGTTGTATATATGTTCGTAATTTTATATTCTCTGTGGGAATATCGTTTAACAAAGGTATTAACCACCCTTCCATAAGCTCTTGAAAAACAGTAACTTTAGGCTCTAATGGCAATTTTTCATACAATGTTGATGAAAGATATTCTGGTCTTGTCATGGAATTATCACTTGGCTGCTTCGACTCATCAGGCGTTAAATAGATAATCTGATAATACTTTTTTGTCCCCTCTTTATCCGAATAATTAATTTTATCCCTATTCGGATTATGATAATGGATTTCTTGATGCCAATATCTATATAATTGATGGCTTTGGTCTCCTGCATAGTTTGATTTATTTTCGATTACTACTACACTATGTGGGTCAAGCCTTTTCAACAAGACATCAATTCTGCCTTTTTCAGCAGTTACTACCCAATGCCCTTTTTCAGGTGCTTCAATCCCAATATGCTTCAAAAAAGCAATTAAAAACAATTTCCCTTGTCCATGATTGGCATGAGGATTTAATAAATGAGCGATTAACTCACTGTGTTTTGTCTCATTTACATTGAAAAAATGAAATACATTGAAGCCAACACCTTTTTCTGTGTTTTTTTCTGCAACATTTTTTCTTAGTGTTTTGTAGTTGTCAAGCAAATGCTGATATGCTACGATGCTCATAATTAAAAATTTTATAAGTTATTTGGTGTTCTGCCAACCTTGTTCGCTATTTATTTTTCTGCCTTCTCTATAATCGCTATTTCTGCTTCTGTCAAGTTGTAGAGGCGATAGACTAAACGGTCTATCTCGGCTTCTAAGGCTTGTGTATTTGCTTGGTTTTGTTTGGCAGATAGGATTTTATCAACTAATTCGATGAAAGGTTGTTCTTCTGCTTCTGTGGGATAATAGACAAATAAAGGCTCTAAGGCTTGTACGCTTATTATCAAATCACCCATACCTGTTTTCGGAGCATTTTCAAATAGTTGATATTTACATAGTTTTGAATTTAACAATGCTGTCAAATATTTCATCTTTTCGCCTGTGGCTATACAAGTGCTATCTAAACAGAATATTTCCTTGTCCGAGTAAGAAAATCGAAGCTGTGAACCTATGCGTTTCCAAATGATTTTTTCTTTGGTAAATTCTTCCTTGTATGTTGCTGCGCATCTTTGTAGTGCATACCATTCATATCTAATGCCTGTTTCTGCTTTATTCCTTTCGGATAAACCACCTTTATGAGAAATAAAATGTTTGTATAATGTTGGATATAATGTATTAAAAGCCTTTTCTGCCACTAATGATGCACCTTTTACACTTTCATCTTCATGCAAAGGGAAATGCCAAGGTAAGAAAACAATATACCCCCCTTCCCATTTTGTCAAATAACTATGAATTTCCCTACCTCTTAGCACAGGTTTTATGATTTCTGCATTTTTGGCATCTTGGGCTACTAACTCATTTCTTTTTGCCTCATCTATTATAAATGCCTCATTGTAGCCTGTTAATACGCCACGATAAATTTCTATGTCCCAATCTTTTAAGGCTTTGCTTTTGGCAATGATTTTTTGTTGTAAAGACTGCTTAATTGGGCTTGTAATTGCCCAAGAATTTTCGTTTATATGTGGTAAATCCGTAATGTTTTGGATAGATGCTTGTAAATTATCTTTCAAAACTGCGCCTTTTAACGCTTTTTGATAATTTGTTTTTTGTATAAGTAAAATATTGCTATCCACAGTAGCACTTTCAAAGATGCCAGGACCCAATTCCAATAATAACAAAGGATTATTTTGCAAGAAAAACCGCCTAAGCGACTTTCCATAACCTGCTTTTAGCCATTGACTCGAAGTAATAAAGGTTTCTATTCCCTTGTCTTTGAGCAGTTTTATTCCTTTTTCATAAAATAGACAATATAAGTCGCCTGTACTTTCAAAAGTTTCGTAGCCTAATTTTTGCAAAACAAGGCTTTCTTCTTTCATTTTTTGCAACTGTACATACGGCGGATTTCCAATGACCACATCAAAGCCCTCTTTTATGCCAAACATCCAATCGCTATCAAACCAATCTGCCTGTGCATTTTGGTCGTAGATGTCCCATTTTGCCAATTTTTGGGCAGTGGCAATGATACGATTTTCGAGGCTATGACTTTCGAGCCTTCTGATTTTGTATTGAATGGGCGAAATACGGCTTTCTATTTTCTTGATTTTCTCCTTTGTTTTGTCTATTTTTACGGTATGTGTTTTGCCCAAAAGGTCTTGCTGACTTGTTTCTACGATTTCTGGCGGCAATTTTTTAATTTCTGTCAATTCTTTTTCCAAAGGAGCTAAAAAAGCACGTAATTCCGCCAATTTGTCTTCTCTTTTTTGAACCAGCGTTTCCTCAATCACTTGCGTTAGTTCTTTGCGCAAACGCTCATCTTCTGTTTTGAGTTTCTTTTTTTGTTGCCGATTTGCTGCGGTAAAATGCTGTTCACGCACCTTTTTGAGCTGTGCTTTTATGTCCAAAGTCGGGTCTTCAAAAGACCATGTTTCGTCATATTCTGCCATCAATTCATCAAAAGGTAAATCCACCGCAATCAGTGTATTTGCTACCACAAACTTGGTTTCAAGATTGGGGAGCGGCTGTATATTGTCATTATTTTGGTCAATGACAAGGGAAAGGAAAAAACGAAGTTTGGAGATTTGAATGGCAACATCTTGTATATCAACGCCATAGATACAGTTGCGAATGAGATAGAGCTTGCGCCCATAATCTTCCAAGTTTTTTTCAAACACATCATTGAGTTTTTGGATTTCGGCATCTCTTAGGGCTTTGTCTTGAATGTCGTAGGTGCTGTCAAGTTCTGCGAGCAGTTTTTGTTTTTGGATTTTCTGCCAAATTTTGTTGTCAGGGTCAAGGGTTTTGAGGAGTTGCACCATTTTATGCAAAATGACCATGGGAAAAGCTCCTGAACCACATGCAGGGTCAAGTATCTTGATGTTTGCAAGGCGATTGATGATTGCTTCTTTTTCGCTTAGGTTTCCAAGGTTCGGCGGGTTTTCAAAACCCGCCGAACCTTCTACCGCTAAATACGCCTGTAAACTTTCGTCCACCATATAATTCACAATTTCTTGCGGCGTATAAAAAGAGCCTGTTCCTTTTCGGGCAGTTGTAGCCGTTTCGGGATTGTAATAAGCCAAAAGATTTTCAAATATTTCGCCCAACAACACAGGGTCAAGCGCAATATCTTGTTCGTCAGGTGTGTTTTCTTCTATGGTAAACTTATATTCTTCAAAAATGCGAAACAGTCCTTTTACTTCATATTTGGCTTTTTTGGTTTGATAAATGTCATTGAGTTGTGGGCTAAAATCGCTTGTAGCCGCCCCAAATAGCAAGAAATTGGGGAAATGCGCCTGCCATTTTGGATTGCGAGAAAAACCATCAATCACGATATTGCCTTCTTTTTTGTCCAAACAATCAAACAAACCGCCATTCAAAAACGGAATATCGGCAAAATGCGCCATAATGTCGTCAAGGTTTTCGTTTTGAAATAGTTTTTCGTAGCGAAACAAAGAATTGACATCATACTGGTTTTTATTTTGGAGAAAACCCTTATTTGGCGCAAAATCCCTTTGCGCTACGGGGCGATTGAGCGTAGCAAAAAAGAGGTTTTGCAAGATAGCAAGATAATACGTTGCGCCTTTTTCGGGGTCAAAATCTTTGAGCGTTTGGGCAAGAAAAGCTGTGTCAAAGAATTTTTCAGGCACTAATTTTTTTTCTTTTAGAAACCAAACAAAAATGATACGTGTAATAAAACGAATCATGGCTTTTTGATTGGCGAGTGGCTCACTTTTTAAAAGTGAGCTGCTCTCAGGAAACTTAACATTTGCTACTGCCCAAAAATACCAATTTGCTATTTTCTTAAAAAACTGATTATTAAGTTCTTTGGTTGTAAGCACTTTGCCCCATTGCGCATGTAAGGCAGCAAAGGTGTTTACATTGGGTTTGAGTTGTAGCTCTTGCAAAATCCTATCATGTGCAGCATGAGGCTTATGTATGTATATATCTTTTAACAAAGTAACTTTGCCTATTTTTTCGCCTTCTCGCCATGCTTGTTTGTAGCTTATTCTTTCGCTACTGGCAAGTGAAATGAAGTTTTCGTAGCGAAAAACAATGCAAATGAGTAGATGTGGAAAAACTTGACTGAAAGCCCTTGTTATTTCAGCAAGGAGGCTGCGAGTAGGTAAGTTTCCTGCGGTGAGTGTGATGCCAAAAATAAGCAACCCATCATAGTCTTTTTGGATATTTTGGATAGCAGCCCTATTTTGAAAGCTATTTTTATCTTCAAAAATAGCATCATCAACAACACCCAAGACATATACATCTTCGATGCGTTTATGTGCTTTGTTGTTGGAATTGTATTTTTCTTTTAAAATAGCCTCAGCATCAGTAGGCGCATCATCTAAGTAGTTGATAGGGACATGTAGCTCTTTAAAAAAGGCTTTTAAGGCTTGTATGAAAGTGAGTGTATGGAAATTGTGAATGGATTGCATGATGTTTTTGTGATGATGTTTACTTAAAACGTTTTTTTGCATTTTCGATAACTTGATGCAATTTGCTTACTAATAAGGCTTTAGGAGGAAGTTCTGTGAAATATTCAGAAACTCGAATTTGTGATTCATCTAATCGCAACAATTCAATATGTTCTTCTGATTTTGAAGCACATAAAATCAATCCGATAGGCGTTTCTTCACCGTCCATTTGCATATACTTTTCGAGCCATCGCAAATACAACTCCATTTGTCCCTTGTGTTCAGCCTGAAACTCTCCTATTTTGAGTTCAATGGCAACTAAACGTTTTAGCCTTCTGTGAAAAAACAAAAGGTCTAAATAGTAATCTTTGTTGCCGATTGTCATCCGTTTTTGACGTGCCATAAAACTAAAATCGCCGCCCAATTCCATAATGAAACTTTGTAGCTCATTCAAAATAGCATCTTCTAAGTCTTTTTCGCTATACACGTCTTTTAGCCCTAAAAAATCCAAGAAATAAGGGTCTTTGAAAACGAGGTCAGGACTCAAAAAATCCTGTTCTTTTAGCAAAGATAGTTCTTGTTTTATTAGGTCATCTGGTTTTCGAGAAAGAGCTGTGCGCTCATACAACATGCTATTAATGCGGTCTTGCAAGCCCCGAACCGACCATTTTTCTATACGACACATTTCTATATAAAATTGCCTTTGCAAATCGTCTTTGATATAAATAAAAATGCGAATATGCGACCAAGTGAATTGTCCACACAGTGTGTGGACAATTGAAATATCTGGAAAAACCTCTGCAAATTGTACAAAATATAAGAGATTTGTGCGAGTAAAGCCTCTCCCATATTCTTTTGTAAGGGATTCGGCAAGTTGTTGAATGATTTGTTTCCCATATTCCGCCCTTTCTTCTTTGAGAACATAGTGGTAAATTTGCCTACCAATATGCCAGTTCAATAGGCTCAATTCGGCATTTACTGCCATAGCTACCCTTTTTTGGGCATTTTCGATGAGCGTTTTGATTTCCTTAAATAATGAAAAAACCGCTTCGTTTTCGGGCAAGATGAGATTTGGCATAAATTGTTTTAGTTGTTCTTTTGAAATTCGTTTTCAATTTCCTCAATGGTCGGCAAACTGCTTTTTAATTCATCGGGCAGGATTTCGGTAATTTCAAACTCACTTACCCCCATAGGTTTATTGATGTCTCGCAAGGCAAACTCTGCTTCAATATTGTTTTTGTCTCGACACAACAAAATGCCGATAGTGGGTTTATCATCTGCCTGTTTTATCAATGTATCTACTGCCGATAGATAAAAATTGAGCTTGCCTGCGTATTCGGGGATAAACTTGGTGTTTTTGAGTTCTATTACCACATAGCATTTGAGTCGTACATGATAAAATAGTAAATCAATATAATAATCATTTCCTGCAATTTCTATATGATATTGTTGCCCAATAAAGGCAAAACCTTTGCCCAATTCCAACAAGAATTTTGTAATATGCTTTACTAATTGATTTTCTATGTCTTTTTCGTGATAAGGTTTTGCCATTGTCAAAAAGTCAAAAATATAGGGGTCTTTGAGGGTTTGCTGTGCCAGCTCCGACAGAGGATTGGGCAAAGTCTCTTTGAAATTGCTTATCGCCTTCCCCACTCTTGTATAAAGTTTGCTTTTGATTTGTAGTGCCAACACGTCTCTACTCCAATGATTTTCTAAGCATTGTTGTATATAAAATTGTGCCTCTTGTATATCATTTGACTTAGTGAAAATCATGATATTATGCCCCCAGGGAATTTGGGCAAAACTGTGTTTCTCAAATTGTCCAACAGCTTGTTGGACAATTTGGGATTCGTAAAAAAGGTAAAATTGTTTGGCATAGTATAAGTTACTTCTTGACAATCCTTTCATGTCTGCAAAGTCTTTTTTCAAATCCTGCGCTACTTGTTCTATCAATTTTGCGCCCCAAACCGTTTCTTTTTCGGCTATCATCTTGCCTACTTCCCAATAAAACTCAATTAAGTGCGAATTGACCGCAAGTATCGCTTTGATTTGCACAGAGCGTAACTTTGATTTGAGTTCTTCTAACCATTTTTTGTATGCTTGTGTGTCCATAAGTTGTTTATTAATTAACAATAAACCAAGTGATTAAATCGAAATTATCTTTTGTGTATTTTTGTGTAACTGTGTCTTCTGTTTTGAGTTGTTGTATCGTCTCTTTGCTGCCTATTTGGAGTTTACTAATGATGTCCAAAGTAGCTTTGCCCATTTTCTGCTTTACTGTTCCATCTGCTTGTATTTTTTCTTCAACTGCTTGGCTTTGTAGCCACTTGCCAATCGCTGCGGATAGTTTTTGAATCGCTTCGGGCTTTCCATGGTCAATGTCTTTCATACCTTGTGTATCTCTTTGCGCTTGTTTATGATGCGAAAGTACGTCTAAAATTTCTTTTTGATTCAAAAAAACGGATTTTCCCGCATAATCAATGTATATCAGTTCATATCCCTTATAAGTCGCCTGTTTATCATTTGCAGCTTTGCAAGGGTAGCCCATCAAAGCTATCATGCCTTCTCGTGGACAAATATCGCCTTGTTTTTTGAAGCCTGTATAAATGCCATTCGGCATATTTCGATAATATTGTTCTTTTTCTCGTAACTCCTGTAACAATTCTTGCCTAAAAGCCTCCAATGAAAAGTCGTCAAATCCCAAAGGTTTTTCAGCATCAATATCTTCCCAAGAAGATTGCATTTGTTCCAACATGCGGGCTTTTTGTTTTTGTTCCAAATTTTCATCTTCTGCCATTTCCTTAAAACTATCCGAAAAATCAAGATGTACTTCTGAACCCGCCAATTTCATTGCAGCCATACGTTGTTCAATTCTGCCTTGCAAATTGAGATAGGTATTAATGTTGTTAGAGGGCCAAAAGTTAATACCAAAGACTTTGTCATTTGGCGAACCTAAACGGTCTATACGTCCCATTCTTTGTATCACACGCACAGGATTCCAATGAATGTCATAATTTATGACCAAATCGCAATCTTGCAAATTTTGTCCTTCACTTAGTACATCAGTAGCTATCAAAATATCAATCGGGTTTTGGAGTTTTTG
>JAAFHL010000182.1 GCA_013298365.1 Bacteroidota bacterium
TATAAAAACACTGTACATCATTCATCTTTACACGAATTACAACATGTTAAGAAATATGATTTAGCTATTTGGAAAAAAGTAATTGATACACATTTAAAAAAGGCAAATTTCATTACAAATGATATTTTTGAATTGCCAAATGAGTTGATTTCGCAAATTGTTATATTTTCTAATCAATTAGAAAAGTACATAGATATACACCAAACCGTAGCCGTTTTAAGTGCTTTTCCGATTTTTCTTCACGACTATTATGGAAATGAAGAAATAAAAAAACGCTTAGCAAACTAAGGAGAAAATAGGACTATATGGGAACCATACAGATGCTAACATGGCTTTCTCATAAAAAATAATGGAATAAAAAGGTTAAATTTTACCACAAAGTTCACAAGGGATTCACAAAGAACACAAAGATTTATAGAAAAATAGGCTATTTCGTGTTCTTTGTGCTGGCTTTTCTTTGTGAACTTAGTGGTTTTATTTTTTATGAGAAAGCCATTCAGATGCTGATGTGGTTTTGCCTTGGCTTAGGGTACAAAAAAGTGGAAAAGCAGTCATTTCATCAATGAAACGACTGCTTTTTTTTAATTTACCTTAAAAAATGACTTACTATATACTTGATTTTCGCCGACTTGCAACACACAATGATAAAAACCCTGTGGCAAATGATATAAATACAACCTTATATTATCGCTTTGCTTACGCAGCTTGCTACGATACATTTCCTTGCCTTCTATGGTATAGATGACGATATCTGCCTCCGCTTGCAAGGCTTCGGCAAGCTGTAGATGGAGAACACCATTTGTAGGATTGGGAAAGACACGCATATCGGGCTGCTCGTACTGCATAGGTTCTGTAATAGCCGTATTGAGCAAGGGCGATACATTGCCCATGCTATCTGTACGCACAAGCCAACCCCAGTAGCCATAACTTGGGTCAGATGCTGAAACATCATTTGAAATCATACCACAAAACATAAAGCCATCTTTATATGTTGTCAATTTCTGAGGAAAAAAGGAACAATAGGGACTGGTAAACGAAGGATGTTTGTAGTATTGCGACCATAAACTATCTCCATTTTCACTCATTTTCAGCAGCCATGCCCCTGGATTGCTTTGAGAAATAACACTTCCCATTAGATAATATGCACCATTTTTTTCTACTACATTGCCAAAATAAGACATATCCTCTCCTATTCTCTTTTCCCAAGTCACAGACTTATTATATGCTATCTTCATAATATACGCTTCTTGAGGATAATCATAATTGCCATTATCATATAAAGTACGTATTTCTGACCCTACACATATATACTGATTATCAGAACTTTGCATGACATAAGGTGCAGCTATATTACGAGAAAATGGGCTTGTATATTCCCATATTATTTCCCCATCATAGTTTATTTCTATTAACCATGTTGCTCTTTTGTAGCTTGGTGTATTAGATGTTCCTATAGATAAGAGGCTGCTAATCAATAGGGTACTATCCGTAAAGGCATGTACTCTATAGGGCTGTGTGGAATCATAGTTAGGATTTTTATATACTTTACGTTTCAATTCATTGCCTATACTATCTGTGAATATTGCAAGTGTTGAAGCCTCTTGTCCTGTCTTCAATAAACTGCCTGTTATAACATAATTTCCATTTTTCAGCTTTGCCCCCCCTCTAGAGATAGATAAAAATGTATCTATACTATCAGGATAGTAGTCATTAAGAAAGATAACTTCTCCTAATGTATTTATCTGTGCAAGTCCAATAGACTTCCCTTCATTTTGATAGTTAGTATATAAATTCCCGTTACTCCCAATAGCTAATGTGTTATAAATAAACTCTATTGTTTTTTCAATATTTCCATACGTTTTTGCAAACAGTAGATTTCCATTTGTATCAAGGCAAGTAAAGAACCCTGTTTGATAATACCCACCTGTATCTATATTTGCAATTCCAGTAAGATAAAAAGCAGAATCTGTACATACCAAACCCGAAAAAAAGGTTTGTTGTTTCGTATCTATATCTAAACGATAAGCTTTGTTAAATTCCGTTTGTGAATAACTGCTAACGCTTATGAATATAAAAATGATGAATAAGTTTTTCATTGTTATAAAAGAAAGTACCTCCCATATACATTTGGCTGTATATGAGAGGCGGTTAGAAGTTATTTTTGAATCGTAATTTTATTAGTTGTGCTTCTTTCTCCATCTACCCAAAGACTGTAGAGATAGATACCATTAGGAACAGTTTGTGTGTCCCAAATAGCTTGCTTTTCGTTACTTGATAAACTTATTTGCTGAATCGTTTTTCCTGATATATCTGTGATTTCAACATAACTATTTATTGCATTTAAAGGCAAACTATACTCAAAGACAACAAACTCTTTTGCAGGATTTGGATAAGCTGTGCAAGGCGAAAAAGAGGGAGCTTGTGCAGGTATAGCAGCATGTTGATGTCTCAAACTTGCAGGAGGTGTTATATTTATATCTATGTCGGGGCAGTCTCCTAACACAAAACATAACACACTTTGCGCTTGTATTGCGCCAAGTCCTTCTGTTGCTGCTATTGCTTGCACTTCTGCTATTTCATTTTCTGTTAAATCTTTCCAAGTTCTGTCCGTTTCTGCTAAAGCAGTTTTTAGGTCTGCAAAATCTACAAAAGATTGATGTTCAATATTGTGCCTTTCAACATAAGCAAAACTTGTGGGCATTGCGGCTAAAATACTTTGTGCAGCCGCATATTCGCCTTTTTCTATCAATACATCAACCAAAGAATATTGCGCATGAGGTGTATGAAGTTGTCCTATCCAGTAAGCCAAACTATCTAAGTTAAGGGTAGTATCTGCCAATATATCTGTAATTAAGATACCTATATTTTGCGCAAGTTGCGATGAATGTGCTGCTAATTGTACTTCTATCTCTTTGCGAATAGAGGCTATTTCAGGGGCATTTACCAACCAATCTATCATATATTGTGGCAAAGGATTCGGAATACTATTCGTTAGTTTCGTCATAAAATCTCTATCTCTACAAGAAGCCCTATTTGCCATCAATACCTCAAATAATAAAGCATCAGGCAAAACACCTGTATTCGCAGCTTCTAATAACGCCTCTCTTGATACATTAGGCGATAATGCCATTAACTCATTTCTCATTTGCCAAGCATCATCAGACCATTCTGTCGAAATATCTGTTATCACCGCTTGTGTATTTCCCCCATCTATCAAATTTGCATAAAGGTATTGGAACGTTTGATATTCATTTTGGTGCAAATTGAAATCACTAATCGTAGCACTACGCTCCATTTGTGGGATTTTTGGGTCGTCCTTATTGATTTGGGAGGGGCAAACATTTATATTATCAACACTAATTTGTGTTACCCAGCCTGTTGTAAATTCAATAGCTTGTGAATTAGGTACACTAGATTTATAATACCTTAGAATAGGATTATTAGATATATTAAAATAGTTTCCTTCTGTGCTTGCATTGAGCGAAAAAGTATTTCCATCAGGTGTACTTTCTGTTTGAATAGGCTCGGGTTTCCCCTGATAATACCTAATCCCTTCCCCGTCTGTAACCGCAATATCATAGTCATTTCCTGTATGTGTATTGCACAAATATTGCAAGCCTGCGGCAGCATTGCCCCCTGCATCTCGGTTTGTCCAAGCACTTGCATTGCCGTAGGTCAGCGATTGAAAAGTATTTTTATAGATTTCGTTTTCATCTGTACCCGAAGCAATAATGCCTATGCCGCCTACATTTCCTGCGCCGCCGCTACGATTGAATAGGTTTTCTTCTATATGATAACGAGCGCAGCCGAGTAGCAAAGCCCCGTAGCTTGTATAGTTATTGCTATTATTGCTCAACTGAAAACGATTGTTGATAATGCGTATATCTTTTACGCCTTTGGCAAGAATGCCCCTTACAATATTTTCTTTAAAATTCGTATTTTCTACCCTAAAACTATACGAACTACCACTATTTGCCGCATCAATGCCATAATAGAAGTTGGTAAAAGCAGAAAGAATCGTATTATTCTGTGGGCAAGGAGCGTTTCCAATCGGCACATTTGTCTGTGTACAATAAGGCAAAACCGAAAATCCCGCATCAAGGCTTTTGATACCTATCCAAGTATTTTCAGCAAAATAAGGAATATACGTATCTATTTCAAAACGACACCCTTCAAACTTAATGCCTAATACCCTATACAAAGAAACCCTTTCTAAAACTTGTGGAAAGGGATAATCTACAGCGTTATTCGTAGTAGGGTCGAATGTTGTTGCTAAGAAATCACAGTTTTTGAAATAACTTACATTATCACGTTCTTCGTTAGAACTAACACCTGTATTGCGAAAAGGATAAAATACTACATCTCTGCGATTGTTGATAAAAAAAGCATCAGTAGCATACACAATTCCACCCGACATGTTGATGTCATTAGCAAGCCCAACTTCTATCGCATCTTCCGCATTTTTGATGGCTGCTCCATTTATCAAAATTACTTTCCCTTGCGCCCCAGGGGTATATTGATTTGGCGCAGTAAGTGTAGCAATATTTGTTCCCGTATTTGTGCCTAAAATATCTATGCCTTTCCAACTACAATCAGCTGTTAAAGTTGCGCCATTTACAATTACAGTTGCGCCTCTTTCTATAATCATTTTGCCATATTCTCTAAAACGAACTGTTACACCAGGATTAATGGTTAGCGTTTTTCCTGCTTCTACCCTCAAACAAAATATTTCTTTGTCACTTGTCCACGTTGTATTTGTACTAATAGTTGTAACGAAATTATAGGCTGAAAATAAAGGCGCAAGTGCTTCCAAATCAGGATTTTCTATTAGACAGGCTTGTAAGTCGCAGTATTTGCTAAGGCTATTCTTCATACGAGCTACCTGCTGTGGCGAAAATTCGTTTGAACAACGAGAATATTCCATAAAGTTATACGTATTAGGAGAATATGTTGGGTCTCCAAGCCAAGCACAATTTATATTCACATTATTAGGATTACCTGGGTATGGGCTTTCAGGAGTATCGGAACATAAATCCCCAGTATATGCTTCATCACCCGTAGTACCCGCACCATCTACTCCTCCAACTATAATACCATTACTCTCCTCAATTAAATCTATATTAAAAGTATGATGTAATCCTAAACAATGCCCCATTTCATGACATATTGCAGATGAGGTGGCAAACTGTTGAAATGGATTATTATTACTATATACACTAGACGAGTAACCTGCGACAAACAAGGCTGTTCCATGTGTTACAGTGAAAAATAACCCACCTAAACCCCCTTTTGACCATTCGGCTTCTCCAGCCCAAGGTTCGGAGTGCCCTGGTAATGGCGCAGGGATAGTATTACCTGCTGAGCCTGTTGTTAAATGTCCATCAAATAAAAATAAGTCTATCCCATCACTATGACGTGTAATAGTAGGTAAGATTATATTAGGGTTGCTTGGTGGTATCAATACCCAATCAGGTATCCCGTCGTACAAAACGTCACTATCCAAATTTATAATGGCAGATACGCCTCCCCATATAAAAAATATTCCATGCGGATTGAAGCTACTGTTTAATTTTGTAATCGTATTTATAACGTCTCCATCGGATAGTCCACCTGTACCATTACTCTTTCTTGGTCTGTGCGTATAAACTCTAATATAATAATCGCAATGTGGATTCCTACAGATGTCATTTGTAGGCGTAAATCCATTAGTGCTGAGGGGTGTATTGATACCTGTCATACATTGTGCGTGTAAAGTGTTAGACAAGACAAGACTCTTGCTTTGGCTAATAAACTAAAAATGTGTTTTTTCATAAAAAAATAAATTAAAAATATAAAAAATAGTTGAGAAAGCAATAGGAATCGGTAAGCAGCTTTTATGCGTTACAAATGTAAAAAGTTTATTTTATAAAAGCAAATAAAAATAAATAAAAAATAACTTGTTAAGATTGTCCATTCTGCAAGAATCTAGAAAACGGATACTTAAATACTTAGCTTTTCTGGATTCTTGCAGAATGGTTTGGTTGTCTTATTTTTCACCCGTTCCTAAGCTATATATAGCTAAAAATAATCTGTTTTAAGCGATAAAAGTAAAAAAAAAAATTTCACGCCGAAGTTATAATACATATAGTTCTATGATAATTTTTGTGGAGACAAGTCTCAACGCAGGGGTTTTTTTGTAACGTAGGGGTTGCAACCCCTACGTTACGAAAAAATCCCAAAAAATTGTCGGAGAACCATACATATTCTATGATATAAGCCCGTCAGTATCGAAACACTGACGGGCTTATACAACATAGACACACAACTTATTCCCACGCCTTCGCCTGATACACCTTCATCGCTGCCTCGTATTCCTTGTCCTTGAACACAGGACGGGCGGGGAAAGAAAAGGTTTTTCCTGCTTTGTCTGTTAAGACCAAAAGATAGCTATTTGCATCTTTTCGCTGTACTTCTACACTTTTCCAAGTGTTTTTCACATTTAACACGCCATTTTTATACGGATTTTCCTCGTCTGATGTGCCGATATATTCCCATTGAATCCCTTCGTAGGCACTCAATTCAGGAAAACGGCTTACATCTGCCTTGAAAGCAAGCGTTTTTCCCTTCGGTTTTTGCGGCTCAATTAAGCTTGGCTTCGCCACTTTTACAGGCGTTTCCACAGGTGTTGTTACTTCTGCCACAGGCATTTTTTCTACAGCTTTTTCTGCTATTTTTTCAGGCTGTTTTTCGGCTTGTTTTTCCTTTGTTTCCTTTGCTATTTTGGGGGAAACAGGCTTAGCTGTTTCCAAAGGAATTTCCTTTTTTGCTCCCACAATAATAGGAGATTCTTCTTTTTTCGACTCATTTACAGCTACTTGCACAGTTGTATCGGCAACTATTGTTGTTTTTTCGGTATTGTCCGTTGTTTGCGAAAACCAGATACCTACGCCTATCAAAACAATCGCAAGCCCTGCAATATACAGCCCATAATGGCGGGTAAAAGAAGGTTTCGTCCCTTCCACAGGCGGCGTTTTTGGCATTTGCGCCAACAATTTTGCAAAATCCTTGTGCTTATCTATATTCGCATCTTCAGGCATTTTGCGGTCAATATTGAGTTTATATTCTTTCATAATGTTGATATTTTTTGAAATAAAATGTAACTGTTTGTTTTCTCGCAGATAAACGCAGATTGAACCGCAGATTTTTGCTAATATTTTTTAATCTGTAAAATCTGCGTCTTTGAATTTGCGAAAATCTGCGTGAACATGAATCTCAACTCTCCACTCTCAACTTCTTCTTAATTTTCTCCAAAATTCGATACACTTTTACCTTTGCATTATTTTCTGTAATTCCCACAATATCAGCTACTTCCTTAAAAGAAAGTTCCTCAAAAAAACGCAAAGAAATGAGTTGCATATCTTCTGGCGATAAAGTTTCCAAAGATTTTGCCAACTGTCGCAGCAAATCTTCATTTACATTTTCCTCTGTTTCCGCCAAAATATCGGCAAGTTGCGACTTCTCCGCACTCTCATGCAACTGCGATTTGTCTTGACGATAGTGCATATTCACCTCATTCAAAGCAATTCTATACAGCCATGCAGAAAAGGGAACACCCTGAAAACTAAACTTTTGTATATTTGTCATCGCCTTCAAAAAAGCCTGTGCCGTTACATCTGCTGCGGTATCTTCGTCAGCCATTCTTTTAAAAATAAAGAGAAATATACGTTTATAATAGAACTCATACAACTTTCCGAAGGCACGAATGTCTTGTTGTGCTGCCAAAATCCACTGTTTTTCCTCCTTAATTTGCGTTTCCGAAATGTGATAAGTTGCCAAAATATAAATAGTTAAAGCGAAATGATAGATAAAAATTTTTTTTTTCATTTTTACGCAATATACAGCTATTTTTCATCGCCACGAAATAGCAAAATACAATCCCTCGCACTACCATAAACGCATAATGCGCTTCTATCCAAAAAGATACAAAGTTTTTTGCCAATATAAAAAAGCCATTCTGCCCGAAAATATTTTTCTACACACAAAAAATTTTTCTATATCCCCAAATCTCCGTACCTTTATGATTCTTTTTGTCAAAA
Source organism: Bacteroidota bacterium (assembly GCA_013298365.1). Lineage (GTDB taxonomy): Bacteria > Bacteroidota > Bacteroidia > J057 > J057 > JAAFHL01. The sequence continues at coordinate 8,076 of JAAFHL010000182.1, forward strand.
AAGAACACATTTCTATCTCTTTCCACACAATAAATTAGCATAATGGCATAACAAACAAAGGTTTACTACTAAGGGTTCACTGATGACTGCTAACTGTTCACTGCTAACTGTTTACTGCTAACTGCTAACTGAAAACATGGCTGAAACAAATAAATTTCCGAAAAACGATAAGTTTCCCAAAGAAGAAAAAGCGGGAAGTTTGCTTACCTTGGGACGTATCCCTCCGCAGGCAAAAGACATGGAACAGGCGGTGCTTGGGGCTTTGCTATTGGAAAAAAATGCCTTGCACAGAGTTACCGATTTGCTCAAAGTGGAAATGTTTTATGAGGAGAGGCACAAAGTTATTTTTGATGCCATTTTGGGTTTATTTCAAAATTCTGACCCGATAGACATTCTTACGGTCAAAGATTTTTTGCGCAAAAAAGGACAGCTCGAACAGGCGGGTGGGGCATATTATTTGGCTGAATTGACTTCTCGTGTGGCTTCGGCGGCAAATATTGAATATCATTCTCGTGTCATTGCCGAAAAATATATTTTGCGGCAATTGATTATGGTTTCCGACAATGTGATAAAAGATGCTTATGATGAAACGACTGATGTGTTTGATTTGTTGGACAAAACAGAGCAGAATCTTTTTGAAATTTCGGAAACGCATTTGAGGCGTAACTATATGGGCATGACGGAATTGGTGATGCTACCCTCAAAAAATTGGAAGACCTCAAAGACAAGGGCGAG
>JAAFHL010000183.1 GCA_013298365.1 Bacteroidota bacterium
ATGGTACACAATTTATGCTTGCATATGGCATTCATTGTTTGTGGAAAAGCATTGACTTATGGCATATTGCCAATCGAATTGCTGCATTGAGTATAGATGCATTCGATGCACGTATAGAGCCGTTTCATCACCGTCTGCATCACATACGTCCACATGCCGGACAAATATATACAGCCCATCAAATTCGCCTACTGTTGGCTGATTCTGAAATAGCTCACCGTCCGAAAGTGCAAGTGCAAGATCCCTATTCATTTAGGTGTATCCCGCAAGTGCATGGCGCAACTTATGATACACTAACCTTTGTACTACAAACTTTTTCTATCGAATTTTCCGCTGCTACGGATAATCCCAATATTTTTTGGGAAGATGATGAGATTCTTTCTGGGGGCAATTTTCATGGACAACCTTTAGCTTTAGCATTAGATTATTTGGCAATAGCAATGGCAGAAATTGGCTCTATCTCCGAAAGGCGCACTTATCAACTCATTGCAGGTAAAAATGGGCTTCCTTCTTTTCTTACTTCAAAGCCTGGCATCAATTCAGGTTATATGATTCCACAATATACGGCGGCAAGTATCGTTAGTAAGAATAAGCAACTTTGTACACCTGCGTCTGTAGATTCTATTCCTTCCTCACAAAATCAAGAAGACCATGTGAGTATGGGGGCAAATGCAGCTGTAAAGTGTTATGAGTTAGTAGAAAATGTAGATACCATTCTTGCAATTGAGCTACTCAATGCTTCGCAAGCCTTATTTTTCAGAGAGCCTGCGCAAACAGGGACTGCTGTGAAAGAATTGTTGCAATTATGTCGAAATATAGTACCTAAGATGGAAGAAGATAGATACTTACATGCCGATATAAAAGCAATTAAATCAGTTCTTGCTGCATATCGTGTACAAAAACTACACAAGAGTGTATTAAATTTAGACAAGCAAGCATGAAAGAAAAAAGGACAAAAAGAAGAAATATAATTCATTTGGTTATTTTTTTTAAATAATTTTTCATTTTTATGAAAAAACTTACATTTCTTTTCATTCATGCAAAAAAATGATTATAAGTAAATTTAATAGAAATAAAATATTGATTATCAATAACTTAATTTATAATTGATTGAGAATATGTAGCTATACATCCAGAATTTTAGAAGCCATATATGCCTATAAATTATCACTAAGGGTAAAAAAACTTACTTGTTGATTCCATTTGTAATCATTTAGCATGTTTTTTGTTACTATAAATATATATCACAGATATTCATTTATCTAAAAGCTAAATAAATATTTGTGTGTATATTAACTAACTTAAAATATCGCATATCAATCGTAGTCGCAACCACTAATCTTTCTGTCATGATGTTTTCAAATATTAAGCGAATTTTTTCTGTATTAAGTGTTATTTTAGGCATGGCACACGCAAGCATTGCACAAGGTTCTGTACTAACCACAGACGCTGATTTTACCCAAATGCAACGTGAGGCAAAAGCAACCAAAAAAGGTTTCTTTGTAGTACTAGTAGCACAACAAGATGCTGATTTTTCTAATCAGTTGTTAGCTGCTGTGCAAGGTACTTTTAGAGGCGAGACCAAGCTACAAAATATCTATCAAGGCTATGTAATGGACGGTTTTGCCAACATTGACATCGCTCAAAGATATGATGTAAAATCGTTTCCTGCAGTTTTGGTTTTCAACTGTAATGGACAAAACATTGGCATGAATGACCAAATAAGTTCACCTGGCGACATTTGGGCTACTTTGTCAGACAAAAAATCGGTTGCCGCTTCGGTAAATGAAAACAACGAAATCGCTTTAGATGATTTGTTTTATGTAGCTAAATCTCGTGGTGAGCAGGAAGTGAGCATTAACACCATCAAAGGCTATGATGCACAATCTTACAAGAAAATGGAAACCAGAGGTTTTGGCGTAAGAGTAGGTACATATCTTTCATTAGCGGCCTTTGAAGCAGAAATGAAACAATATGCTGAAAAATGGAGTGCTGATGAAATCATGGTGTATAGCCAAGTTGTAGCAGGTGTTGAGGCATATTCTATTGTATTAGGCAACTATACACACATCGAAGAAGCAAAAGCCGCTCAAAAAAATATCCGCACTTTGTTTCAAAATGGTTTTTCTCGTGTGGTAGATTTGAGCAACTTGAAAGCTAGCGTAAATTAATAGTTGAAAATTAATAGTTGATAATTATTAAGTATTGATATAAGTAATTAATAATCAAATAATTAACATATAATTTATTACTCACTGATACTTTGAAAAGGTAAATATAAAAAAGGCTGCTCATGTTGGGCAGCCTTTTTTATTAAGAATCAATACCTTAAATATCCGGAAGTTAGCTAATTCTTAATTTTTCATTATTAATGATTATTCGGAAAAAATACGTATATCGCACAAGGCATTTAGATTTAAGTCATAAATTTGGATAACGCTAATTTGGCCCATGTACAAAAAAAATCCAAATAATCATTATTAATTTTTCATTATTAATTCTTAATTTTTCATTATTAATTTTTCATTTCTAAGGTATTTTCTTGTATCTTTTTAAAACGGTAGCATCAGAAAAAGCATTAAAGTGCCACCATTCTCTTTTCAAAACCGTAAAGCCCACAGATTCCATCGCTTTGCGCAAAATAAGACGATTATCTACTTGTTTGCGGGTCAATTTGCCTTGTTTGATATAAATTTCTTCCATCGTTGTCTGCGCCAAAGCCCCCAAAAAATCAAAAGGCGTACCCATATCTAACTCCTTCCCTTTCTCATCTACGATGCTCAAATCTACGGCACAGCCATAGTTGTGCATAGAACCCTTTGCATCAGGGCGTGCGACATAATGCGCCATGTCCGTTCCCTTCACAATTGTCCACATTTTTTGCTGCACCCGAAAAGGTCTTGCACCATCAAACACGATAAAACGGTAATTAGGATAACTTTTTTTCAACGCAACATGTGCTTTTGACAGCATTTCTGCCACTTCTTTTTGGAGAAAAATCTTATTCAAATCGCCGTAGGCATCAGCTTTCATAAAATTATCTGTGCTAGAATATTTCACATCTACTTTGATGCTTGGGTCAATCGTTTGAATGTCAATCAATCCCATCTCTACAAGACTTTGTTCCAAAGGCAAATCGGCTGCTTTTTTTACCACTGACGGTATTTTTTTTTGAGAAGTGTCTTTTTTTATCACCGCAGGTGTAGGTATTTTCGCTTTTTCAGGTTTTTCCTTTACTGCTTGACTTTCCGTAGCAAGCAATGTATCAGGAATTTCGGGTGGCAAAAGGACTGTATTTTTGGGTATAACATTTTTTTTTGTTGTATCGGCAGTCTGTTTTGCTTGTTTTTCGGGCATACAAGCAACCGTAAACAGCAGGATAGGAATTAGGTATTTTGAATACATATATATTGTGTTTTGTGGCAGTTATTTTTGAGTAACAAAGGTACTAAGACTTTTCATATTTGCAGAAAAAGTGTATTTATTTTCATGGCTTTCTCATAAAAAAAATAATGGAATAAAAAGGTTAAATTTTACCACAAAGCACACAAGGGATTCACAAAGAACACAAAGGTGTATAGAAAAATAGACTGTTTTGTGTTCTTTGTGCTGGCTTTTCTTTGTGAAGTTTGTGGTTTTATTTTTTATGAGAAAACCATTTATTTATTTTCATATAACGCCATAAATTAGCGCAAAATATGTACTTTTGTTGCAAGATTTTCTACATTTTAACGAAAAAAAACAATATGCCATTTTTAGTATTAGACCTTGAAATGACGGGCGGTGACCCAGGTTGGCACGAGATTATTCAAATAGGCGCAGTTTTATATGACGATGATTGGAAGGAATTAGGGCAGTACCTCACAAATGTTTATCCCGAAAATGAAGAATCTATTTCCGATTATGCGGAAGAAATTCATGGTTTGTCGCTCATAGATTTAGATGATGCGCCGATGATGCATGATGTTTTGCCCGAATTTGAAGATTGGATAATAGATAAATTGCACCTACGTAAGATGAAGCGAGAAGGACAAGACAACGGGCATTTGCTACGAAACGTCATTATTTGCGGACAAAGTGTCATCAATGACATCAATTTCCTTCGTTTTGCCTACAATGACCAAGATAGGAAGTGGGTTTACTCCAATAAATTGATAGATACGCATACTTTGGGCTATTTTGTGTTCCGCATTTTGAAAAATAATGGGCAAAAAGTGCCAGAAAAATTGAGTTTAACTGCAATAGCAAGTCATTTTGGTTTTCATCGAGAAGGAAAACAGCATAATGCCCTCGAAGATGCCATTTTAACAGGGAAATGTTTTATGGAGATTTATAAGATTGCGGATAGTTTGAAGCTTTGAGTTTTCTAGTAAATAAAACTGTTTCATCGAAAATTTATACGAGTTTTGTTTGTAGCGTAGGCTTTAGCCTGCGTTTAAAGCACAAGCTAAAGTATGCTACAGTCCCGTAATAATTTTTTAAGAACCATAAAACTTAAACAAGCTATTTTTGTAATATAATTTATAATAAAAACATGAAATTACATATTAAAAATATAGGTCCCATTGAAGAAGCTACTATAGACTTGTCTAAGCGGTTTTATACGTTTGTGGGGTATAATAATACAGGCAAAACCTATTTGACACATTTGTTAGATTGTGTTTTTAATCCCATTTCCTATCTGAAAAATGGAACGTCATCAGAACTTTTCAAAGATAACTCTTTAGAATGGAATGAATTACAATCTGAAATAATGTTACAAAAAATGGCTAATATTATAAAAACGGAAGCCTTCCCCCAAAACCTAAATATTGTTGAAAATCATTTTATTATAGAAAATTGTGCTATATCTTTTTCACTAGACCTTAACGAAATTAAACGACTAGCTTGGAAATTTCAAGTACACTACTATAAAAATGGCATGGCAGAACTTGCCATAATAGAAAAACCTGCAAATTCACTTAGATTCCAATGGGATATAGATGGTTATTTTATGGAAGAAGTACTTTATGGAGGCATATATAATCAAATTAGAAGACAACTACTTTTTCTCCAAAATCCTAATATATATCATTATTATCAACCTCCCTTACCTACAGAACGTCTCTCATTTATGTATTTTTACAAGTATTTTTTTAGAATTGAAAAAGAAAGAAGGGAAGAAATTAATCGCTATATACAATCTCAAAATGGTAAGGAATTAGATAGAAAAGCATTAACAGAATTAAGTGCAAGCAATTATACTCAAGCATCAGGTAATTTATTAGAAGGTCTTTATAATTTGAATACCAAAAGGTCAGAACAGCCTTATTATCAGGATTTTGCTTTGAAGTTAATGGAGATTATGCAAGGAAAAATAGTCCTAAGCACAAGCAATGCTAATGGCGATACTAATTTTCATTTTGAAATAGCAGCAATAAAAGAGCAATTAGATTTGTATTTAGCATCTTCTTCTGTGAATCAACTTGCTGCTTTATATTTGTATTGGAAATATTGGGTAGGAGAAGATAACAATTTCCTCATCATAGACGAACCCGAACAAAACCTTCACCCCGAAAATCAAGTCAAGATTACCGAATTGTTGATACAATTTGCAAATCGAAACAACAACAGAGTATTGATATGCACACACAGCCCGTTGATAGCAGAAGTAATCAATAACTACTTGGTTTTAGGACAGTTAGAGAACAGAGAAGAAGCGAGTTCAACCTTAGGTTTGGCAGAAAATTGTTTTCTTACGCCCGAAAATACAGGCATTTATTTCTTTACAGGCGATAGAGTAAGAGAATATAAAATTTCCGATTACGGGACGATTTTTGAGGATTTTAAGGCGGCACAAGAGAAAGTTTGGGATATTGGAATGGAATTAGGAGAATTTATGTATCGTCAAATCAATAAAAAGGTGAAAGAAGAATATGAAAATAGCAAAAATAAATAAATATCTTCAAGAGAAATGGCAAGAAATAGCTTTGTTTTATCCTAATAAAACAGGTATTTTGAAAATTTCGGAAATTTCTGAAAAAAAATATGTTTTGAAAGAAGTGAAAATAGCAGAATTGCCAAATGATTGTTGGGTTTTTGAAAACGAATACTATCAGTCGCCTAACATCAATAATGAACAAAAAAGTAGTTTTTCTTCGGCAGGTTTTAAAGTTAAGAAAACAATTATATGGCAAAAGAAGGTTTTTTATATTTGTTTATGATAGAAATGAAATCCGAACTTAGCCTTAAAGAACTTAGTCAGTGCATAAAAAAGTATGAACATTCGCTTAATTTTGTTATTACTTATTTAGCTGCACATCCTCATTTTCAATCCTTAACAGAACTTTCTATTGCGCCTGTCGGCGTTTTATGTTATAATGCTGAAGATGATTATCACAAAGAACGAGATTTCCGAAATAAGGTAATTCTATTTTACAATGAAAAAACAACTTTACTTTCTTTCCATCACACTCATGATTTGCGCACTCATTTTTGCGCACTGTTCTTTGCGTCCTACAAACTATGCTGCGCTCAAAAAAGAAACAAATTACGTGGGAAGTACAACCTGTCAATCCTGTCATAAACGTATTTTTGAAAGTTATCAAGAGACAGGCATGGGCAAATCCTATTATCGCCCTTCCCAAGAAAATATTATTGAAAAGTTTGATAATCAAAGTGTTGTATATGATTCTGCCTTGAATTTCAGCTATTTCCCATTCTGGAAAAAAGACAGCATGTATGTAATGGAATTTCGTTTGCAAGGAAAAGATACGCTTTATAAACGTACCGAAAAAATAGATTTTATCGTAGGTTCTGGGCATCAAACTCGTTCTTATATTTTGGTGCGAAACGACTATCATTACGAAGTGCCAATTACTTGGTATGTGAGCAAAGGTATTTGGGATTTGAGTCCAGGCTACGAAAAAGGCGGAAATGCACGTTTTTCGAGGGAAATAGGGGAGGAATGTATGGCATGTCATACAGGCAATTTTGATTTTTTGGCGGGCAGCAAAAATCAATTTCGCAGGGTGGATATGGGCATAGATTGTGAGCGTTGTCATGGACCAGCGGCGGCGCATATCGCACGCATGGTGGCAGGAGATGAGGTAGATGTGAGCAAGGAAATAGATTATTCGATTGTAAATCCGAAAAAACTCCCGATTCAGGCACAATTTGACGTGTGTCAGCAATGTCATTTGCAAGGCACAAATGTCTTGAAAAATGCAAAAAGTGTACGAGATTTCCGTCCTTCTATGGCGTTAAATGCTGTTTATGAGGTGTTTATCCCTGAAAGCAAAGACCCAAACGCTTTTGGCATTGCTTCACATGCAGACAGGTTGCAGCAGTCAAAATGCTTTTTACAATCAAATGGAAAGTTGGTGTGTACTACCTGCCATGACCCGCACAAAAGCATTGCAAAAACGGATTCTGCCGTTTATATAAAACAATGTCAGGCTTGCCACACGCAAAACACCTGCAAAGCAAGTCCCGCATTGCAGGCAACAAAAGGTGGAAATTGTATCACTTGCCATTTGCCAAAAGGCGGCACAAGCGACATTCCACATGTAAGTTTTCACGACCATAAAATACGGGTTGTTCGGGAAAATGAAACACAGAAAAAGCCCGAAGAAGTGGAAAATGTAAAAGCATTTGTGGCTTTGTTGGCAGTAAACAGCGCAGATAATAATGATGACATTGTTGGAAAGGCACATTTACAGTATTTTGAGACGATTTTTAAACATGAAAATTACTTGACTGTTGCCGCACAAAAAATTTCGCCTAATAGTTTATACGAAAAAGCAAGGCTACTTTTTTACCAAAAACAATATGATGCAGCCAATGAGCAGCTTAAAGATTTGCTGCAAAAAGACGACGAAAATGTATTAGCTTTGTTTTTAGCAGGCGAAATTGCGGAGGTAAAAGGGGCGTATGAAACAGCTTTTAACTATTATCAAAAAGCCTATAAACTCAATCAATTGTCGATTGAAGCAGGTTTGAAAGCTGTTGTTATGTTGTTAAAGTATAAACAAGGCGATATGAATGTCTTGCCAAATGCGCAAAACAGACTTGAAGCATTGCTTAGACAAAAACCTTTCGATGAAAAATTGTTGGCAAATTATGGTTTTGTTTTAATGAATCAGCGCAAATTTCCCGAAGCAGAAAAGGCACTTGCGACCGCCCTCAACCAAAATCCTGATTACATACAAGCATTAGAAAATATGATTTCGCTACAAAGCGCAAAAGGGAATGAGGTAAAAGCACTTTATTTTAAGCAGAAATTGGCGGCTTTACAGGCGCAGAAAAAATAAAAAGACTCGAACTGCTCACTAAGAAATAGGTAAGAATAACTTATTAAAACCGGCGATGAATGTGCTTGTGGTCAGTGAGTTGTCTTGCAGAGGACATCTTCGATTTAAATACCTGCAAGAGCGAAAGAAAACACACAGATGATGGGTAAATTTCACTTATTTATAAGTAATTTACTTTTCGCTAAAAAACGCTCTTACCGCAGGAATTGACAAATACAAAATACTGGAAATCACCAGTATAAGTAGGCAAATATTGAGTGTGAGCGACTCCACAATGGGCGATATGCCCAAAGTACCAACATCTGAATAGCGGCTCATTTTCCATAAATCGGAAATCAGATAGGTAGTAAGTACTGCAAATAAAAGTCCTTGAAGGCTTAGTAAAAATATAGCAACAAACCAACCCATACGTGAATATAGGG
>JAAFHL010000184.1:0-3114 GCA_013298365.1 Bacteroidota bacterium
CACTCCCCTACCCTATTAAATCGCAGTTTACATTTTATCTTTCTCCCAAAAATCGCTATCTTTGCAGCCTCAAAATAGAAGATAAACCAATATGTTTCCAGAATATGATATAATAGTAGTCGGTGCGGGCCATGCGGGCTGTGAGGCGGCAGCTGCAGCGGCAAATATGGGCTGCAAGGTCTTGTTGATTACGATGAATATGCAAACAATCGCCCAAATGTCTTGCAATCCTGCCATGGGGGGCGTGGCAAAAGGGCAGCTTGTGCGTGAAATAGACGCTTTGGGCGGCTATTCGGGCATTGTTACCGACAAAACGATGGTGCAATTTCGTATGCTCAATCGCTCAAAGGGTCCTGCAATGTGGAGTCCTCGTGCGCAAAGTGATAGACAGCGTTTTGCGGAGGATTGGCGTTTGCATTTGGAAAATACGCCAAATGTGGATTTTTGGCAAGAAATGATTACTTCCCTCATTGTCAAAGAGGGTAAAGTCTGTGGCGTAAAAACAGGCATGGGCATCGAAATTCCTGCGAAAAGTGTGGTTTTGACAAATGGTACTTTTTTGAATGGAAAAATACATATTGGCGAAAAGAACTTTGGCGGTGGCAGAACGGGCGAAAGTGCGGCTGTGGGCATCACAGAGCAACTTGTGTCTTTGGGTTTTGAATCGGGAAGAATGAAAACAGGCACGCCACCTCGTTTAGATGGGCGTTCCATCAATTGGGCGGCAACGGAGGAGCAGTTTGGCGATGAGAATCCGGGCAAATTTTCCTATTCAGACGAAACGGCTTCTTTGACAAAACAGCGTTCTTGCTTCATCACTTATACAAATCCCAAAACGCACGAAGTTTTGGCAAAAGGTTTTGAAAAATCGCCTATGTTTGCGGGCAGGATTCAAGGTTTAGGTCCTCGTTATTGCCCTTCGATTGAAGACAAAATTGTGCGTTTTGCCGAAAGAGACAGGCATCAGCTTTTTCTTGAGCCAGAAGGTTGGGACACTTGTGAGGTGTATGTAAACGGTTTTTCCTCCTCTTTGCCCGAAGATGTACAGTTTGAGGCATTGAAAACGATTCCAGGTTTGGAGAATTGCAAAATGTTTCGTCCAGGCTATGCCGTAGAATATGACTATTTTCCGCCCACCCAATTACAGCTCACAATGGAGACACAACTCGTTGAAAATCTGTATTTTGCAGGGCAAATCAATGGTACAACAGGCTACGAAGAAGCGGCTTGTCAGGGTTTGATGGCAGGCATAAATGCGGCTTTGAAGGTACAAGAAAAAGAACCCCTTATTTTGCGTAGAAATGAGGCATATATTGGCGTGTTGATAGATGATTTGGTTACAAAAGGCACACAAGAGCCTTACAGAATGTTTACTTCAAGGGCGGAATATCGTACTTTGCTGCGTCAGGACAATGCCGATTTGCGTTTGACAGAAATTGGCTATAAAATCGGTTTGGCAGACGAAAAACGCTACCAAAAAGTAGTACAAAAACAGGCAGAAATTGCCGAAATATTGGCATTTTTGGCACAAACTTCTATCGCACCTGACGAAATCAATCCGTATTTTGAAACGGTAGAAAGTGCTGCTTTGCCTTTTAAACAAAAAGCTACGCAAATTCTTTCTCGCCCAAATGTGAATTTGGAAGGCATGAGAAAATATCTTCCTGCCTTAGATGTGTTTTTGCAAAAATATTCAGCAGAAGTGGTAGAGGAAGCAGAAATTCAGGTAAAATATGTGGGCTATATTCGCAAAGAAGAAGAATTAGCTGGAAAAATGATGCGCCTTGATGATGTGAACATTCCCGAAATGTTTAATTATGGCGCAATAACTTCGCTCTCGGCAGAGGGTAGAGAAAAATTGGGTCGTCAAAAACCCCGTAGTTTGGGGCAGGCATCTCGGATTAGCGGCGTTTCGCCATCGGATATTTCCGTTTTGATGGTGTATATGGGGAGATAATCAAAGTTTTGACATCGCTTTCGTATAAAACAAAGCCGCCTCGCATCACTGCGAAGCGGCTTTTTCATAAAAAACAATTTCAATTTTAGTCTTTTACTACTTTTTGAACAAAATTACGCTTTTCTGTTTGAAAGGTAAGTGTGTAAATCCCTGCCGCAAGGTTCTGCAAATCAAGTGTTTCATTTGCGCTGCCATGAAGAAGGTTTATATTTTGAGAGAAAACTACTTGTCCTATAGCATTGTATAAATACAATGTACCATCTGTAGCTGTTGCATGGCTAATTTCTATATGCAAATCGCCGTTTGTAGGGTTTGGATATGCACTCATGATGTTGCTGTCTATTTCAATGAGCAAATCGCCTCCTTTTTCATTGCCATTTCTGACTTTTACGAAATTAGAGAAACTCGAAAGACAGCCATTTAAGCCAATAGATTTGCAGGTATAGTTATCCGTTATATTAGTTATTGGAACCGTAATGCTACCATTTGAAGGTTGATTACTAAGGTACAATGCACCATTTTTATACCAATTTACGGCATTTACATTAGGACTGCTTACCACTAAGATGGCATTTGTGCCAGCTATTGTCTTACTAACCGAAGGTGTAAATGGCAATGGCTTGACAGTTACAACAACTGCATCGGTTTTACTACAGCCTGTGGCAGTATTAGTTACCGTTAGGGTATAGTTAGTTGTGCCAAGCGGTGAGGCGATAGGATAAGCAGTAGCAGCATTACTAAGGGTAGCAGCAGGCGACCAAGCATAGCTATTTGCTGTGTTATTGTTTGCCCCGATTTGTACACTCTCTCCTACACACACACTTTTATCTGCCCCTGCATTTGCAATAGGGAGTGGATTTATGTTAATATTTACCGAAGGCGAAGTTTTACTACAACCATTTACATCTGTTACCTTCACACTATGATTGCCAGAAGCTGTAGGTATATATGTTGAAGAACCAATATTGACAATCGTACTTCCCCTTTTCCATATATAACTATTCATGCCTGTGGGAACAGAGAGTGAAGTTGGATTATTGGCACAAAAAGTAGTAGCCCCATTAGGCGTTATTGTTGCATTAGGAGAATTTTTGACGATGGTGGTTGATGCTGATTGCGCAGAAATACAAGCGTAGCCCAAGTAAACGATTTCAACC
>JAAFHL010000184.1:3124-4708 GCA_013298365.1 Bacteroidota bacterium
CCCCAATTAATGGCTGTTCCATTTTTATACCATAGGTATTCAGATGACGTATAAGAAGCCGCAGGAGATGCTGTAAGCGTAACAGGCGTACCTGCACATACATTATTGCTACTTGCACTTATGCTTGGAGCGGGAGGTACAGTAACTATATTTACAGTGGTTGTTGTTGTAAAACTGGCGCAATTACCATTTGCTGGAATCGTATAAGTAATCGTATAAGCTCCCAAAGCACTGCTACTTGGCAGAATTGTTCCTGTGTTTGTATCAATGTTTAAACCTGCTGGACTTGCACCATACGTTCCCGTATTTGAACCTGAAAGTTGAACACTTGTCGCTGATGCACTTGTACAGAGGGTAGTAGGATAAGTGATACTTGCATTTGGCGCAGGATTTACATTTAGCAGTACGATATTGGAAGTAAGTGAAGGCGCACAAGTGCCACTTACTACTACACTATAATTTCCTGCATCTCCTACAATAGTACTTGGAATTGTATAAGTTGCGCTGTTTGTGCCTACATTTGTCGTTCCCTTTTTCCATTGATAAGACAAACCTGTGCCTGTGGCAGCTACTGTAAAACTTACCGAACTTCCTGCACAAACTGTTTGTGCTGTGGGTTGTGTGGTAATAGCAGGCACTATTGATGGATTTGCTTGTAATTCATAAGCACCCATATCTTTAAGGGTGTTGTAAATAGCATTGCCCAGAATATCCGTTGTCGGTGCATTTGTATTTGTACCTACATTTATGGCAGGAGAGCAAGTACTAAGTCGCAAACCATCGTCTGTCGTGCGGTGTATATTGTCTGCGCCGTCTATATCAGCCGCATCGACAAAAAGCGGGTCAATAGCAAAGATATTGCCACTTGCACCTGTGCCTATGCCATAAGGCAAACTTGCATCAGTAGGGTAATTGCTTGTGGCGAACTGCAAGAGGTTATTGGTGAAGATATTGCCGTTGGTATTAGTTGCAAAATAGTCTGCGGCTAAGATATTTGCATTCGTTCCTTTTTTATTTCCCCAAAAGATATTGTTTATAAAGGCATTTGTGCCATTATTGGTGTAAACACCACCACCGTTAGCGGCCCAATTTCCCGACAGGGTATTATTGGTTAGGGTGTTCGTGCCGTTACCTATGTAAATGCCACCGCCATTACCTGACGAATTTCCTGACAAGGTATTATTGGTTATGGTATTCGTGCTGATATCTGTGTAAATGCCACCGCCCTCACTTGCCGAATTTCCCAACAGGGTATTATTGGTAAGTGTGTTAGTGCTATTATTGGTGTAAATGCCGCCGCCGTAGCCTGCCGAATTTCCCGACAGCGTATTATTAGCGAGCGTGTTATTCGAGCCTAGAAAGGTACCTATACCGCCACCATTGGTATTCGCCCGATTTCCTGATAGGTTGTTATCGGTTATGGTGTTCGTGCCGTAGAAGGCGCAAATACCACCGCCGAAGTATGATGCCCTATTTCTCGACAAGATATTATTGGTTATGGTGTTCGTGCCGTAGAAGGCGCAAATGCCGCCACCGGCATCGTTGGGGTAGGAGTTTGCTGAATTACCCGATAGGATATTATTG
>JAAFHL010000184.1:4718-8653 GCA_013298365.1 Bacteroidota bacterium
TATTGGTCAGCGTGTTCGTACCGCGGAAGGCTAAAATGCCGCCACCGTGGTAGCGATAAATGTTATTTCCATTGACGCTTACGAGACCACTGCCATTCGCGTGCCCCCCTATAATGCTAAATCCATCAATAGTTACGCCTGCACCGCTGACTGTTGTAGAAGCCAATACAACGTGATAGGCGTTTTCGCTATTGCCTGTAATAGAAAGTGTGCTACCGCTACCCGTTACTACATCATCGCCATCGAAGTCGCCACTTAGGGTGGTGATGTTAGCCGTAATATTGCGTTGGCTCAATAGGGTTTCTGTACCTGCAAAACCGCCATAGATTTTTACGCCGTCTTTGACATAAAAAGTTTTGTCTCGTGGGTCGGTGGGAGTAGCATTGCCAAAGGGGTTGAGCGTGGGCTTGTAAGTGCCTGCGGCTACCCAAATAAGGTCGTTTACGGCGGAAGCATTTATCATCGCCTGTAAGTCGCTGCTGGCATTTGTCCAAGAACTACCGTTCATAGCCCCTGCTCCTGCGGGCGTAACGTAACGGGTCGTTTGGCTATATGCAGCCAAAATGCTTAATAAAAAGCAGCTTGCTACAATATATATCCTTTGTAGCTTTTGGAGATTGGAGGAAAAATAATGGTTTGTCATAAAATTATCTATTTATGTGTGAATTTTATACGGCTAAGGTAGTAGTACTGACATCAGCAAACTATCTCAAAATAGGTAAATTGATTATTTTGGGGGCTGAATGAGCTAAATCGTGGGTTGGTTATTTTATTGTTGATTCATTGCTTACATGAAACCTTTTACACTTTTAAAAACATGATTGACTCGTGTAGCTGTTTTTTCTACGATGAGTCTATGCAAGGCGATTGCCACAAGCGGATGTTCTCTTTCCATCTTGGCAAGTGCATCAAGCGTGAGGCAATATACAATGCTGGGTTTATCGGCAATCACCGTAGCAGTGCGCAGTTCGCCAAGATAAAAGCCTATTTCGCCTACAATCGTATTGTCCACCATGGTTTGTAGGCGAATGGGAGGAAGGTTTTCTATTTCCTTATAAGTAGATAGCCTGCCTGACTCCAAAAAGAATAAATTATCTGCGACAGTATTTTGCTGTACGATTTTGGTGCCAGGAGCTAATTCTATTCTTGTTAAATACTGTAATAAAATTTCTGCCTTGGCAGCGTCTTTAAAATGCGCTGTACATACCGCAAGAAGGCTTCTTGTTTCATATAAGGGCAAATTGCTAATTTCCAACAGATAATCCTCTCGCCATTCTAATGCCTCATCTATATTGGCAAACTCGGCAAATCCCTTTATCGCCTCATCTTTGCTCAATCCTATTTTTTGCATCAAACCTTGATATTTAGGCGGCATTTGCGCAAATATGAGGGTTATGTCTTTCCGATTTAATTGGAGGTATAACTTGTGAAAACTTTGAACAACTGATGTATCAATTCCCGTTACGTGGCGAAAATCTAAGATAACACAATCAAGCGGCTGCTGACTTGCGTTTGTAACATGATTCATAATTTCTTCGTGAAGATTGTGGGCTGTACCAAAGAAAATATAGCCCTGCAATCCAAAAATGCTAATCCTATCCGCATTTACAGCTAACCATTCCTCGTGCATTTCATTGCGGGTTACTCGACTTCTAAGCGATGCGCCTGTTGAGACGTACCTAAAAACACTGGTTTGACTGTATTTGAATAGAAAAAAAGCGGCTGCGGCAAAAATCCCTACCCCGATAGAAGCCACAAAGCCAAACCAAAGAGAGGTAAGCACAATCGCAGCCATAATCGCAATATCGGGTTTTGTGGAATGACTTGATTGCTTGACCACCCAATGGTCTATGAACTGATACCCAAAATAGATGAGCAATCCGCCCACAGCGAAGCGGGGAATATAGCCCAAAAAACTTGTTCCAATAATCAGTACAACAATGGGGACTATCGCACTCAAAATGCCTGCAAGACGGGTTTTTGCACCCAATTTGTATTGCATGACGGTAAAAGTAGTAGAGGGATAGCCGACAAAACCGCCGCCCAATATTCCCGAGATAAAATTGCTAGCCCCCAACATTTTTAGCTCAACATTAGGATTTCCTTCAACGCCCGTAGAAAATTCTATCGCACTCAACATGAGCAAACCACCAATAAAACATACTAAGGGAATCGTAGCAATAAGCCCAATATGCCCCATAATAAGCGTCCAATCCACTGTATGGATTTGGTTAATATACATGTAGGAGGGAGTCCATAACTGATTAAATGCAAAGGGTCCCAATAATAAATTACCTTTCATCATATCTGATGGACTCATTCCTAACACAAAATAAACTGCATAAAACAGTACAACAGCTATGACTAATATCGTTGGAAATGTCAATTCATGCTTTATACGAGCCGTAATTATCCACAATACAACCGCTAATATCATTCCTGGCAGCCATTTATAAATGAGTGCTAAACTAAAAAACTGCGGAAGGGAAGCAATCGTTACACTAACACTTGTCATGGTTGCTATTCCGCCCAACACCAAGGCAAAACCCACTGATGCCAAAAAACCACTAATCACAGGAAGGGGAAGCAGTCGAACCAAACGCCCAAGTTTCAGCCACCCAAATAAAAACAACACGCCGCCTGTGAAAATGGCTGAAAATAAAATCGCAAATACCGCCACAGTTGTCCGATTATCAAGGGACATAGATAAGGGCAACATACTCATTAGTGAAGATAACATGGCTGCCTGAATGGGCGGCGGAAGGCTCTGTACGTGAGATACGACCCCTTCTCCCGAACTGGCAAAAGCCGAACATATATGCAAGACCACATTGCTGAATAATGCCATGCCTATTCCGATACTTAGTGCATCAGGAATCGCTTTGCCAAATACCAAAACGGCAAAAGATATAGACAAGATGGTAGTCATCAGCCCCACTAAGATGCCGCTAACAATCACAGCAGACGACTTGTCTTTTTTGAATATATGGGAAGGTTGTAACTCTGTTTTGATTTTTTGCCAGTTTTTTGAATCTATTTTGGTATTTGACATAATATATTGGTTTAACTATTCAGCTCAATTTCACGCAGATTTTCGCAGATGATAGCAGATTTTCGCAGATAAAAAGTAACTATCTGCGTGAACTTACATAGTTCAAAATGATATTTACCCAAAAAATGCTGCCCGTGGCAAGACATTACTATATTTTTTATTGGGGTCAAATGGTTCTGTAATTAATTTGACAACACCATCACTTGTAGCCACCTCATACATATCTATTCCTTGTTTTATGACGGTGCCTGCGGACATATTCGTAGCATTTGACATATAATGTGCGGAATGGATTTTATAGATTTTCCCATTTATAATTGCTTTTGCCTGCCCACCTGCAAGGTTGAGTGCCAATGTTTTGCGTAAAACGACTTTACAGGGTTCATTCAAATGCACCCATTTTTCTTCTTCTGTAAAAGCTCCTGCGTAAGTAGCTTCGCTATGATTTTGAACGATGCCAAATTTGCCTGAAATAGCCCTTTCCATGCCTTTTGCGATGCACTTTTTAATCAATTTGCCCCATCTTTGCGAAGTTTCCTGTGTTACAAATTCAGGCATTTCTTCCGATTCCTGACACAATATTTCTCCTGTATCATACTCCTCTGAGAGACGATGTGCAGTTACACCAAATACCTTTGCCCCATCATAAAATTGGCGAATCGGATTTGGACCTCTATAAACAGGCAGCACAGACGGGTGAATATTTACCACACCATATTTGGGGATTTGACAAAGTTCTGCATCTAAGCGATGCGCAAAAGTAAAACACAAAATAATATCGGGCTTGAGTTCATGTAATATCGGCGTAAGAACTGATTTCATTTTTGAGGTAACGAGGGTATTTACCTCACTATCAACCAATTCAAGCATGTCTTTATAAGAA
>JAAFHL010000190.1 GCA_013298365.1 Bacteroidota bacterium
TTTTTTTTTAATAGCAACTATATTATCCGAAGTCATTTATATGACAACGGAAGCATAGTAAATGGGGGTGCAGTAACTTGGTGTGATGGCAATCTAGGACTCAATGGCACTATCAATAGTAGCAATTCATTGGTAGGGGGCAGTGCAGACGACTTTGCAGGCATAACAGGCATAACTATCTTGCCCAATAATAACTATCTTGTCAGGACTGCAGGCTGGGATAATGGAGCAATCACAAATGCAGGGGCGGTAACTTGGGGAAATGGCGCAACAGGTGTTTCGGGGCTTATTAGCAGCAGCAATTCGCTTGTTGGAAGTACAGCATCAGACCAAGTAGGCGTAACAGGCATTACGGTTTTGGCTAATGGAAACTATGTAGTTCGGACCATGACCTGGAATAATGTCGGTGCAACAGATGCAGGGGCTGTTACTTGGGGAAATGGCGCAACAGGCACAAATGGCGTTGTAAGTGCGACTAACTCCTTAGTAGGAACTACTGCGAATGATAATGTAGGAAACACAGGAGTAATGGCATTAACAAATGGGAATTATGTGGTAGCAAGCGGAAACTGGAACAATGGTTCAGCAAACAATGCAGGAGCTGCTACTTGGGGAAATGGAAACACAGGCGTGAGTGGGGCTGTAAGCATTAGCAATTCATTGGTAGGAACAAGTAGTGGAGACCAAATAGGTTTAGGCTATATAATCCCCCTTAGCAATGGCAATTATGTAGTACGTAGTTATTCTTGGAAAAATGCGGGTGCAGAATATGCGGGAGCTGTTACTTGGGGAAGCGGAACAGTAGGCGTAAAAGGTGCAGTAAGCAGCAGCAATTCTTGGGTAGGAACAAATGCTTTTGACCAAGTAGGTGCAAGTGTAATAGCCCTTAACAATGGACATTATGTGGTAGCAAGTCCCCTATGGGATAATGGTAGTAATGCAAATGTAGGGGCTGTTACATGGGGCAATGGCACAACAGGCAGCGTAGGCATTGTAGGCACAAGTAACTCTTGGGTAGGTAGTACAAATCTTGATAGAGTTGGACACAATATATATGCCCTTAATACAGGCAACTGTGTTATTGTCTCTCGCTATTGGACAAATACCACAGGTGCAGTAACATGGCTAAATGGTAGCACAAGTACATCAGGTGTTATAAGTAGCCTCAATTCTTTGGTAGGCAATACCATTGGCGATAATGTAGGAAATACGGTAACCCCCTTGCCTAATGGAAATTATGTAATACAAAGCCCTTTATGGGACAATGGGGTAATTACAAATGCAGGTGCTGTAACCTTGGGCAATGGTGCAGGTGGCACAATAGGCACAATTAATAGTAGCAACTCCCTTATCGGAACTGCCATAAATGATGCCGTAGGTGATGTTAATCCGCTAACGATTTTGAGCAATGGCAATTATGTAGTAGGTAGCAAAACCTGGAAAAATGGTGCAGTAGCAGGCGCAGGCGCAGCAACTTGGTGCAGTTCAACTACGCCTACTGTGGGGTTTATAAGTGCGAGCAATTCTATTGTAGGAGATAAATATTTTGACCAAGTAGGCACTAAGACTACGGCATTGAGCAATGGCAACTATGTCGTATATAGTCTGCTTTGGACAAATGGGCAAGGAGCGGCTACTTGGGGAAATGGCGCAACAGGTACAGCATGCGTTGTAAGTAGCAGCAATTCACTTGTAGGAAGCACCGCAGATGACAGGGTAGGCAAGCAAATTATCCCTTTAAGCAATGGCAATTATTTAGTAGGTAGCGATTTGTGGGACAATGGAAGTGTTGTAGATGCAGGATTTTATGCCTGGGGAAATGGATTAAGTGGGGTAAGTGGAATCGTTAGCAGCAGCAATGCCTTGGTAGGAAATTTTACCGCCGACCAAATAAGCAATTTAGCGGCAATTGCTTTACCAAATGGCAACTATATCGTACATTCTCAACTGTGGAATAATGGTACGATTTCAGACGGGGGAGCTTGTACCATTGGCAACGGCACAACGGGTACAAGTGGCAGAATCAATAGTTGTAACAGCGTGTTAGGTAATCTGGTTGGTTCTGGTTATTCTATCACTTATGGATATAATAGCATTTACAACTACTATCTTATTGGCAAACTAAATGAGAACAAAGTAAGTATCTTTCTCCCGGCGGCACAATCATTAGCTACACACTTAGACACACACACACAAAACGTGATAGACAGCAGTGCATTAGCATTTGTATCTGGAAATTGTCGCCTAATTGCCACCCTACAAGCAAATGGCACAAGCCCTGCAAGTGGCAATACAACTGCAAAAGTATGGGTAGAAAGCACACAATCACCTATTTATGTCAAAAGACACTATCAAATACAGCCTGCTTCGGGCAGTACAGGACGTGTAAGTTTATATTTTACCCAATCCGAATTTGATGATTTCAACAATCAAAGTCCTGCACCTGCCTTATTGCTACCTCAAAATCCCACAGATGCTACAGGAAAAGCACATCTTTATCTCCAAAAATATGGCGGCACAAGCAATGACGGCACAGGTTTGCCTGCTTCTTATAGCGGTACAATCGAAACAATAGACCCCTTAGATACCGATATTGTATGGAATGTGAGCAAAAATTGCTGGGAAATCAGTTTTGACGTAAGCAGTTTTAGCGGCTTTTTTGTGCAGACACAACTCACGCCACTTCCCATAACTTCTCTTTCTTTTGAGGCAGCAAACAAGGGAAATTACAACCTCATTCAATGGCAAACAACTGAAGAAGGGGATAATATGCGCTTTGAAGTGGAACGAAGCGAAGACGCACTTACTTTTGCCAAAATTGGCGAACTTGCAGGAAAAAGGCAAAATATTAATCATTATGAACTAAAAGACGAACATCTATTTGCTGAAAAATACGATTATCGCATTAAACTAATAGACGTAGAAGGGCATTTTCAATATTCTGAAACACTTAGAGTCTTGGTTTCACAAGAAAAAATCATTACTATTTATCCCAATCCTACCCAAGACAAAGTGTATCTAAGGGCGGTAAATAGACAGCAAAATATCTTGATTTCAGATGCACTCGGCAAAATATTGTACCAATCTCGTGAAATTCCCCAAGAAATAGACCTATCTGCCTATCCTAATGGCATTTATTTTCTTAGAACACAAAACACGCAAGTGAAAATTATTAAGAAATAAAAAATAAATATGGAATGAAAAACAAATAACTAGCCAATGTTCACGCAAAGAAAAAAAGGATAGGTAATTGATTTTTTGTATTATAAAAAACAAAAGAAAGGTAAGTTAAAATTTGCAAAAGTATTTCTTTTTTTTTATTTGTATTAATAATTGTTTGGTGATGTACCAAAGTGTAGACCTGCTGTGCCGTAGGCGCAAAATATCGGTAGGAATATCCAGATTCCCACAATTTTACCCATTTTTTTGTGCTTACACGAAAAATTTGGACGAACCTGGGGCGATTTATTATTTTCTACCGATATTTTGCCCCTAATGGGCAATAACGCAAATTCGTATCTTATTTTATCTGTATTACTAACCAAATTTGCGGAAATCTGCGCTTTTTATCTGCGAGAACCTAAATTTTTACATCTTCCCTTTTCCTCCTTTGGTATTCGCGCCCTTATCTTGCGAAATTGGCACAATAAGTTCAAATTTTTCCAAATCCCAATTTGCTTTTATTTCAATAGGCGATTTTACAGAAATAATTTTTTCGGGAAGCCTGTTTTTCACCAAACTACCAGGTGTCCAACAACCATTGCCATCGGTGTCTATAATGACTTTGGCACTATAAGATGCAGGGCTTAAATACTTCAAATTCAGCTTTCTATCCCATAAAACAATGTCAGCTTTTGCCTCTTTGCTTCTACCACCTGCACTCAAAATCAGCACAATCTTACCCTCATATCCATCTGTAATTACTTTTCCCTCCAATGTCCCATAATCTTCGGCATTGGAATAAAACATTTTGTACTTATAAACGGTATCTTTTCCGCCAATGGCTTTGGCATTTACACACAAAAATAGTGGCATTTTTGCAGCAATCGCTTTTTCTGTTTTGAGCGAAAAAAAGAAATCTTTTTGTGCAAAAGTGGTGGTAATTTTTTTGTTAGCAGAATCGCTAAGGAAAATATACTTTTCTGCGGAATCTTTGGGAATATCTGTCAAATACCCTTCAAACGCCATGTTTTGGGTAGAAAATTCAGGTTTTTGCAACAAGGGAAAGGTTTTTAGGGTAGCCGTTGTTTTGGGATAAATAGAAAAAGTGGTATCCGCTTTATTTTGCAAACTGTCCATTACTTGCTTGAAAATCAGCTTACTTGCCTCTTTTCGAGAACGAGTAACAGGAAAAATAATTTGTTTTTTTTCTCCTTTGAAAAAATAAGGTTTGCCTAAAACTATGCCATTTTTGCCCAAAGTATCTTGCATTTCTATCAAAAGACTGTCTTGCAAAATAGTTTCATTTACCTCAACTGCCAGCACATTTTCACCTAGCCAATCATAACCCCGCACACGAGGAGCTTGCTCATCTGGCAAAAAACTATACAATGTCTTGACAATCAGATTACCCGAATCAGGGAAAGCCACATTTCCCGTTGAATCTATTGCCACCATTTCCGTCAATTGATTGTAGGAATTGGATTGGTCTCCATCTTTTATGGCATAAATTTTGTACTTTTTCTTCTTCAAATTAGACAAAATATATTCGCCATTTTCTTGCGTTTTTGCCACATAATCAGGACGTTTGCCAAAAATTTCTTTATTTTCCTTAACAGAATCCGCATCAAATAACAAAAGACTAAAATCTTTTTCGCCATTGCCTGTCAGCCCAGAAACCACTTTTCCCTTTATCATCATGGTATCCAAGTCCTTGCCGGTACTAAATGCAAAAAGATACGGAGACTCCATTTTGTTATTGGCAAAATAGTCTTCTACGCCCGAAATTGAAACGACATAAGTGGTATTTTCCTTTAATTCCTCGTCAAATTTTATTTTGATTCGCCTATCCGCCACAGATATTTGGGGTGTTTTGGTCAAAATAGGCGAAATAAAAATCTCTTTACCATAAGTAATATTTTTGGGAAACGCATCAAAATAAAAGACAATTTCCTTCTTTGACACATTTCGAGCTTGATTTTCGGGCGAAGCCTTGCGAATTTGCGGCGGTGTTTTGTCTTTTTCGCCTCCCGTAGGTGTGCCTACCTGTGCGCAAGCTGCAATCAATAAAAAAATAAAGTATATAAAATATTTTTGCATAAAATAAAGTCTTATTTTTTATTCAAACATCAAGATTTGTGTATTTCGGAGTGGAGTCATCTCATTCAAAAATAAATCCCATAAATCCAAAGTTAAATTAAGTGTATATTTTTCGTTTAGTTGATTTAATGCCATTTGTATATATTTTTGGTCATATATTTTTGCCAAAGCAGCTATATCTATTCGCATTAATATATCTTTTGTGAAAGTCCTTTTTGCATCTGAAAAAGTAATTGACTGCAAAAACTTAGTTGTTTTTTCTAAATTTAACAAAATTAAGGTATAAACAGCAAATTCAAGTCTATCAAAACCAAGCAAATAACAGGTATCATCTAACATAACAGTTTTATCATTTTGTGGCAGAATTAAGGTAAAATAGCATGTTTTGTAAAGCCCAGAAATGGCTACCTTATAAGGTTTAAAAGAATAATCTCCTATGCCAAATATAGAAAATGGGGGCTTATTTTGATAAATGATTGATTTTCTCGCCTCAAAAGTTAATTTATGTTTCGCCAAATATTGATAAGTTTGAGGATATTCCGATTGTATATAATCCGTTTTTTCACCCACCTTTTTTTGCGTAACAATCGTATATTTTCTTGTTTGAACAATCACTGTATTTTTCAAATCGGAACTTTTTAAGATACCATAAACTAATCCTTCTTCTAAATATATATTTTCCCCTAAGCCATTTACATAATGCCCATTTACTTTTTCTAATTCCATAATGGCTGAACAGTCATGTTTCAAGCCTTGTCGCCATTCAAAAGGGCATTTTCCATCTATTTCTTGGGTATAAATATAGGTATCAACATTAGAAACAAATTTTTCACCTAACCAGCCATACTTAGTTTGTATGGTTTTATCTTTATCATAAAAATTAATTTCTTTACAGGTATAGGCAGGTGTAGTATTCAATTTTCCATAAAATAAAGATGCTTCAACGGATACATTAAACTCTTTCTTGCTATCAATTCCTAATTTTTCTATTGCTGATAAGGCATATTTATTCTTTTGTTGGTCAAAAACAATATTTTTGATAACCGAATTTTTCACTAAAAACAATATATTTCCCTTCATTTTTTGAAAGGTTTCCAACATCATAAGCGTAATATATTCCGCAATGTCAAAATTCCCTTTGCCTGTCATAGCATCTAAGCCGCTATGATTTTTGAAATTTACTTTGGCAGGAAGATTGTTAGAATTAAGCACACTTAATTTTGCGTTTGTAACCCAAGGCGGATTGCCTATCACCAATATTTCTTTTTCAGCATGTAATTTAGTAATTGATTTGAAATCAAAATCAAAGACATTACTGTGAGAAATCAAAATAGTAGGTTTGTTTTTTGAGTTATTTTCTAAAAAAAATTGAATGATGTTAAATTTCGCTTCCCAAATATAGGGTTTGTATATTTCCACCCCAAATATATACTCAATACCTGAAAAGTATTGCAACGAAGCAAGCAGAAAATTCCCTTTTCCACAAGTAGGCTCTATCAATATTTGGGGCGAAATGTGTTTAGATACAAGGTATAAAACCGCCTTATTAGCTAAATCTATATTTGTCTGAAAATCCCCATATTCTGCCCTATCAACTTCATTAACAACATTTTCTATACTTAAAATAGCCATTTTTAACGTTGCTAATTCTGCTGTATTTTCAAAAAAAGATAAAACACCAAATTCTTCATGAATTTTTCTATTTGCTATCTCAAAACAATCAATATCTTTCAGCCTCTCTGCTAAGGAATCGGCTACTTTTTGCGTAATATTTGCTTCAAATATTTTCATTATTCCGTTTTTGTATAATTTATTATTTTCGAAATCCCTACAACATCTTCAGACAATGACACAATTCGTTGATATTGTAATCTCCACTGCAAAGCGTTAGAAATCGTAAGATAACCCTGTGTGGGAGGATTTTGGAGAATTTGTTCCGCTAATTTTGAAAGGGTTATGTCATCTGCGGGGATATGTTTATCTTGCAAATATGCAATAATATCTGCTTCATTTGCCTTATCTTTTACCATCTCTCGTAGCCGAAAAGTTGTGGTATAGTCAGCCGTTCTTTCTTTTGAAACAAAGGTACAGCTTACGAAATCAAGGGTTGCCGTTTTTGTTTCTTGGTCATCTTTTTTATCGTAAACGAACACAAGAAGATTGTAACCTAAGCCAAATATTTTCTGTTTTGCATCTTTAAAAGGGCAAGAAGATTGAGGCTGTTTAATCGAGATTACTTTAATGTCTGTTAAAATATCCAAAGAAGGTAAATCTACCCCACTTGCAGAAGAACCTATAAGAACCTCATATTTATCATGCAAATGCTTTTGAAATTTGTGTTCAATAAGTGTTCCAACGGCTTTACCGTCAGTAATCCCAAAAAGTTCTTTATGTTGAAAACCAGACTGTCCAACACAAAAATGTTGGGCTTCCTCAATAAGTTTGGCTATTGTTAATCGTTCTTTTGTATTCATTATTACAAAAACTGTATTATTTTTAATGTTATTTTGATATTCCTTAGTAATGGAAATACGAATTTTAATGACCATTATTTGTGCGTTTTTCTGTGCCGTAGGCACAAAATATCGGTAGAAATATGTGCAAATATTCCCCAATTTTATTCATTTTTTCGTGCTTGCACGAAAAATTTGGACGAATCTGGGGCAATTTATTATTTTCTACCGATATTTTGCCCCTAACGGGGCAATAACGCAAATTCGTATCTTATTTTATCTGCATTACTTAGTTAAATCCATCAACTAATTTTGCACAAAAATAGCAACGAAATCCCGATATATCTGTTCCATTGCAAAGTAATCCGTAACAAATTGCGGCTTTTTGACATCAATTTTCCACCAACGCCTTTTTTATCTCTTGCAATTTCAACATTGCCTCAATCGGAGTCATTCTGTCTATATCTACGCCTGCCAAGATTTGCCGAATTTTCAAGGTATCTTCGTCTTTCAATTCAAACATATTGAGTTGAAACTGTTGTTTTGACGAAAATTTGACCGTTTTTGCTAATTTTTTATCTTCTACTTTGTTTGTTTCAAAATGCGAAAGCAGTTGATTTGCCCTTTGTGTCAAAACGGTAGGCATTCCTGCCATTTCTGCTACATGAATCCCAAAACTATGTTCGCTGCCGCCTGCACGCAATTTGCGCAAGAAAAGGATTTTGCCATCAGCTTCTTTGACAGAAACATGGAAGTTTTTTACCCGTTCCAAACGTCCTTCTAATTCATTGAGTTCGTGATAATGGGTAGCAAACAAGGTTTTGGCTCTGCAAGATTTGGTTTCGTGTAGGTATTCTACCAAAG
>JAAFHL010000185.1 GCA_013298365.1 Bacteroidota bacterium
CCCAAAACGGTGGAACATGCGCATTTATACCTGCTAAGGTAAATTTGTCATAACTCATCGCCAAATTTTGGAAAATAGGTAGATAACATTCTTCTGGCGTAGGCGAAGATGTCCCTGCATGGTCGTCTATCACCAAAAAATCGCTGGTCTGACGGCGAACAAAAAAAGCATTTGAGGTATCGGTTACACTATACGAACCCGCAATGTCTTTTACTTTTATATAAAAATAGTTCCATTCATCTACTTTCAAGTCGCTTAATGCAATGCTGTGCGCATCAGCACTTACATTTTTTAAAATATTACCCACTTGTGTACCTGCTGTTTTTGCATTTTGGGGTACAACCGTAATAAAATTGATGTTTTTTGATAAAGATACCCAATTTCCATTGTTCATTTTTACAAAAACGGAGTCTAAATTGTCAAATCCATCTAAATCTTTTGCCTCCCATAACACAGAAAAGACAGAAAAAACCGTATCAGGAATCAATTTTATATTGTCTAAGTTTACACTTGGCACTGTATTTTTAATGGGAATCGTCAAATGTGCTGGCGAAAGGTCTACTTTTTCTTTGTTATCTATCGCACGTACATAAAATTCTATATTGATGGTGTCGCTCCCACCCGAAATGGAAAAACGAAAGGTGCTGTCTTGAACCGTTGTTTTTACCCAATTTGTGCCATCAAAAGAAAATTCATAGCCCTGCACATAGCCGTCTGCATCTTCGCCCGTCCAGTGCATTGTTACTACCGAGTTCAAACGGTCTGTGCCTGTGAGGTTGATGGCATCTAAAAACAGTTTGGTTTCAGGCGCTTGATTGTCCAAAAGTTCACCTTTTTTGCATGAAAGCAAAAAAAGAAATGAACATAAAACGAGAAAATACTTTTGCATAAATGTGTATTTCATAATTTACCTTAAATTCTGTGGCAAAAGTACGGATATTTTAGTATTTTTTGGTAAATATCGCCCTATATAAAAACCTTTTTGTGTAGGATAGAGCCATTTTTACTGGATAAGGAATCAAATCGGAAAATAATCTATTATCTTTGCTTTCACATTTTAGCAAAACATTATGAAAAGAGTAACAGGAATTGGCGGCATTTTCTTTAAATGCAAAGACACAAATGTCATAAAAAATTGGTACAAAGACCATTTGGGACTAGCAACAGATGAATATGGCGCAATGTTTGAATGGCGAGAAAGTGCGCCGCCACACGAAAAAGCCTATACACAATGGAGTCCTTTTTCCGAGAAAAGCGACTATTTTGCCCCTTCTGAAAAACCTTTTATGCTCAATTTTCGAGTAGAAAACTTAGTTGAATTATTGAAAATGCTTGAAAATGAAGGGGTAACGATTGTGGGTGAAATGCAAGAATTTGAATATGGTAAATTTGCATGGATTTTAGACCCCGAAGGCAATAAAATAGAACTTTGGGAGCCTGTAGATGCTGCGTTTAATGTGGAATAATAATCATCAAACTTTCCTATTTTCTCAAAAGTTGTATTACTGTTTGTTTCATTTCTGGTATGGTTTTTTATTTTTAATTTTCCATACGTGTAAGAAATATAACTATTACCAAGCGAAATGAGCTTACTATACATTTTGCTTGGGGATATTGTATTAATTTACAGCATAATCCATGTACAAACGTGCCGTAGGAGAACGAAAAGCAGGAACTATATCAGATTTTGGTACACCTTCATCAAGCAGACTTTGCCCAACTTCAAGGTCTGTACCATCTCTACGTAACCATATTTTGCCATCTTCTTTTACCTCAAGGTGCATAAAACAACCATAATCACGACTATCATCCTTCCAACCATCTGTAAATAAAGCATAATGTCCCCGTTTTTCGTCATAGATTTCTATGATTTCCCATTGATTACTTTGACTAAATGTAGCGGCAATTTCGCTAAGAAGACTTCTTACTAAGTTACGATAATGTGTTACTTTATCCATAATAAACCGGTGTTTTGTGTAAGTTGATAGATAATGAGTTGATGCTTTAAGGATTCAAAAGGTGCAAAATCAAAAATATCCTGCGAAAGTTCTTCATAAGCATCAGAAGGCATTGCTAAATACAAGGTTCGTTCAGGGGCTTGTGTTTGCATAGCCATTTTATATAACAAAAATTGTCCCAAAGCATAATAATAATCGGTAAGTGTAGAAAGTGCGACAAAACTTTTTATCTCGACCGCAATTTTTTCATTTTCCTTTTCTGCAATAATAATTCTTTCAGCACCCAAATCAATTTGTGCAGATTTACGCCCAATTTTAATCCAAAATGGGTCATTAGTAATTTTCCAGCCTTCTTTTTCTAAGGCAGTACACACAATTTCATGATTATTGTCTCGTCTTGACATGAATTTATTTCAATAAATAATGAAAAGCAAAGATACATTATTATTTTTCAAAAATGAATGATTCTGAAGCATTTTATCAAATAAATTACTGTAACTTGGTTCTACATGATATTTTACACCGTCTCTCCTGCAGCTTCCATTTTGCGCATATTTTCAGTAATCCGCAATTTTTCTACGATTTCAAACAAATCGCCATTGACAATTTCCGTCAAATTATACAAAGTCAAATCTATACGGTGGTCTGTTACTCGATTTTGCGGGTAATTGTACGTGCGAATTTTGGCACTCCTGTCACCGCTTGAAACAAGTGAACGGCGCAATTCGGTTTCTGTATGCTTCACTTTTGCCAATTCCATGTCATATACACGGGTACGCAAAATGGCAAACGCCTTGTCTTTATTTTTGAGTTGTGAACGCTCATCTTGCATAGAAACCACAATACCCGAAGGAATATGCGTCAAACGAACCGCAGAATAGGTTGTATTTACCGACTGACCGCCCGCACCACTCGAACAGAATGTATCAATACGTACATCATTTGGATTTATCTGCACATCAAACTCCTCCGCTTCGGGCATAACTGCCACAGTTGCCGCTGAAGTATGAATACGCCCCTGCGATTCGGTTGCAGGAATACGTTGTACACGATGCACACCCGATTCAAACTTAAAAATGCCATACGCATCTTCGCCTGTAACCGTTGCTACAATTTCTTTGTAGCCGCCCATTGCACTTGGATTTGCATCATTCAATTCCAAACGCAAACCTGTACGCTCACAAAAACGCTGATACATTCGGAACAAATCACCTGCAAAAATACTTGCCTCATCGCCACCTGTGCCTGCTCTTATCTCCAAAATCGCTGTTTTGCTATCATTAGGGTCTTTGGGAATGAGTAACATTTTAATTTCCTCCTCTAATTTGTCTCGGAGTACAACAAAATGTTCCAATTCTGATTTTGCCAAATCCCGCATTTCTTCGTCATCTTCGGTTTCAAGCATTTCTTTGCAGGTTTCCACATTTCCGATGGCTTTTTTATACGCATTAGAAACCTCCAAAAATCCCTGAATATCTTTATACTCTTTATTGAGTGCCATATATTTTTTCATGTCGCTCACAACTTGTGGGTCCATGAGTTGCCCCTGAATGTCTTCGAGGCGTTCTTCTCTATTTTGAATGTGTTGAAGTAGCATATTTTTGTGTAAAAAATGAGTAATTATATTAAAATTAGGCAATAAAAAATTCGACCTTGTATGATGCTCGCATCACACAAGGTCGAATCCCTAAAAAAAGCTACATAATTTGAACTAATTCTATATCAAAAGTAAGTGCCTGCCCAGCCAAAGGATGGTTAGCATCTATCATGATTTCTGTTTCTTTTACTTCATGGATAATAACAGGAATCACATAACCTTCTGGCGTTTGCATATTAAGGGGCATTCCTTTTGCCATTTCCATGTCTGCTGGAAATTGGTCTAAGCCTACTGGAAATATATTTTCTGCAGAATATTCGCCATACGCCTGCTCCACAGGAATATTAACGATTTTTTTCTCTCCCACAGTCATTCCTGCTACCCCTTCGTCAAAGCCAGGAATCACTTGTCCTTGCCCTACGGTAAATTGTAGTGGGTCACGTTCAATAGAACTATCAAAAATCTCTCCTGTTGTCAGCGTTCCTGTATAATGAACAAGAACGGTATCACCTGCTTTTGCTTGCATGAATAATTATGAAATAAAATATGGAAAATACGTGTTTTAAGCTGCAAAGATACGACTTTTTTTATTTTTCAACAAAAAAAACAGTTTTTGCGCATTTTTTTTGTTCTGATAGCAAAAAAACAGTTCCAGTAAAGAAAGAATATATATATCAATACACAACATGTTTGCCATTTCTTTTTTTATATCCTGTGAGTGATAGAATATCGGTTTTTAAGGATAAAAAAATGACACTTAGATGTTTCACGTTAAAACTAAAAACATTCAACGCTATATATACGTACAAACAGAAAATTTAGCATCTATGAGAGCATACGCAGAAAATCGCTTACAAGAAGTTCGCCAGCAAATTGAGGCACAAGACATTAGTCGTGCAACAAGACGTATATTAGATTTGTTTTTAGATTTTTCTTTGTCCCGAAGTTTACGACATGAAGCCGTAGCTTTGCGGGCTGCTTACAATGATTATGCCGTCAAAGATAGTCAAACGGTTGCAGATAAGGAGTTTCAAACCTTGGTTCAAAAAGCCATTGATTTATTGGCGGAAATAAAAAAGGAATTACTCCCCGCTATTGCAGAATCACCTAAGCCTGTGGAAAATACGATTCCTTTTGCCAGCCACAGCAAAGCCGAAAATCCAGATAAACCTATTGTTTTTCAGGCAAAAAATCTAACAAAGACCTTTACCTCGTCAGGACACACGTTTTGCTTGCCACCTGTGAATATAGAATTGCGTGCAGGGGAAATTACGGGCATTGTGGGCGAAAATGGCAATGGAAAAACGACTTTGCTACGCATGATTGCGGGCGATTTGGAGGCTGATGGCGGAAAATTGTCTTATCCTTTGTTTCAAAAAGAGACATTTGATTGGTATGATGTCAAAAATAAAATTGGCTATATTCCTCAAAATGTGCCAAAATGGACAGGTTATTTGAAAACGAATTTGCATTTTACTGCCGCAATTCATGGCATTCATGACGAGCAAAATGAGGAACAGGTGGCTTTTACCATTCATCGTTTGGGGCTGACAAGGTACGAAAATGCGAAATGGTCAGAGATTTCGGGTGGCTATAAATTACGTTTTGAATTGGCAAGAACCTTGGTTTGGCGACCTACTTTGCTCATTATAGATGAACCTTTGGCGCATTTGGACATCAATGCCCAAAAAGTGTTTATGCAAGACATTCGCTATTTGGCGAGTAGTTCGCAACACCCGATGGCGGTGTTGATAAGCTCACAGCATTTGCACGAAGTAGAAAGCATTGCCGATAATATTTTGTTTATCAAAAATGGAGAGTTGCTTTATAATGGAAAAATGAGCGACTTTGGCAATGATAGAAGCGAAAATCTTTATGAAATCATGACTTCGGCAGAAAGAAGCGACTTAGAAAGAGCTTTTAAAGACATGGAAGGCGTGAAAATCAGTGATGTAGGACAAATGAAAACGATTCATACGCCAATATCGGTAAAAGCCGTTCAGGTGATGGCTACTTTGGCAGGTCATAATATTGAGATTCAATATTTTAGAGATATTAGTACTTCTACGTTGAAATTGTTTAGAGATAATGCTTAACAACTTTCTGTGAAAATCTGCGTAAAACGCTTAGTAATGAAAAATTAATAATGAAAAATTAAGAAATAACTAAGCTATTGGTTGTCAAAGCACTAAAATCATTAAATTCCTGCTTTTTTTTCTCATTACTCATAAATACACATAAAATAATATCATGAAAAACTTCATTCGTCGTATAGACCAAGATTGGCTGCTCAACAATCCTACCTTATGGGCAACAAGGATACATTATTTTTTGTATGCCTACACGTTTATGGTAGCAGTTGCCTATCTCATTGGCTTGACGTTTCCGATGAGTACCCAAAATCTGCCAAGTGTAGAAGGACATTTTGCATTTGCCTTAATCCTTTCAGGCATTGCTTTCTTGGTGTGGGCATATAAGGCTTCCTTGTTTCAAGTTACGAAACAGTTCGGCAACACAAATATCTTCACACAACTCAAAACGCAAGGTATTTATTTGCTCATTACCTGCATGTTAGGGATAGTTCCCTTTTTGTATAGCCTTACCCTTGCACAACGTGAGGCTCGTCTTGTGAGCAATAAGGAATTGATATATGATTGTAACGTGTTAAATGTTGGAAATTATTATTTAACAGTAAGGCGTGGAATGGACATGGCATTGCGAGCAGAAGAAGACGCAAATTTGACGACTTCTGAAATAACAGATGCTGCAATGACAACATCAAATTACAGCGATTATACAGCCGATTTTTATTTGTCAGGGGGTATGGGCGAATGGACTTCTGAAGAGGTTGTGGCGCATATTGGTAAAAACAAAGCCGAGCAAATGGCACAAATTGAGGCATTTCTAGTAACTTTGGTAAAATATGGCTCAACTTCAGAAATGACAGCAAATGAAATTTATGAAAGTTTTCAAAGAGGCGAAACGCAATATCTGAACGATATGTATGAGGTAAAAGATGTTTTGAGAAAAATTTCCCAAGCCAAAACAGGGGAATTATTTGTACAACAAACCGAATTTCAGCAGTTTTCAGGCTTTTTTGCGTTTTGTCTTGCCCTCACTTTCTTCACATTCGCTGCTACCTCTTTGCAAACTTTTGTAATTTCGGTCATTACAGGCATTGTAGGTTCTATTCTTGTAACCTTGTTAGGGGCTTTTTCTGCGTATATTTTTGATATTGGTGGTAGCAACGAAGAAACTTTCTTTTCTTTTGCCTATCTTTGCTTGATAGGATTATTGGTAGCTTTTGGGGTATTTGCCAATACAAAACCTCGAGTAGTAGTGGCTCGTCAAGTTGCATTAACCATCGCTACGGTACTCACGCCTACGATTCCACTTGTATCTATGATTTTGATAGGTACAAGACTCAACAAATATAACTATGAGCAAACAGATTCTCTCTTTATGTTTGAAATATTGGTTTATACCTTATTTGCGGTTTCTACCATCGGTTCTTGGTTTGTGTGGAATATTTTATACCGCCCACAACTCCTCAAAATTCAAACAATTCCTGTAAAAAACTAAATACATGTATGAAAAAAAGTCTACCTTTTTCATTGCGAAAAAGGCAGACTTTTTTCATCTGTACATAAAATGTTTAGTTTACATCGGATAAAATGCCACAATTTTTTGCCTGCGTCAAATAAGGCGGCTGATTCAGGCGAAAAAAATCAAAGGACTTGTTTTCTCTTTTTTCTCTCCAAAAATAACGGTATCTTCGCTTAGATAGCAAACATAATTACTATATTTTTTAAGAAAAATTAAAATTTACACCGAAATCAGCATCGTTAAAAAAACAAACTCCTTAACTTATTGAAAGTTAAGGAGTTATGTATTAAATGAGTGGCGCAAGGGGGTTTCGAACCCCCGACCTTGGGGTTATGAATCCCACGCTCTAACCGACTGAGCTACCGCGCCATCTACTACGGTTATCAATTGTGGTGCAAAGGTAAGTGTTTTTTTCTTAGCTACCAAAAAAAATGTTATTTTTATACAAAAAAGTTATTTTTGGCTACTCTCAATCCATTTTTTTTCGTTTATATCATAGAGAAAAAAAATGCCACTTATTTTCTCGTATCGTTTCGTAGATTTGTAGCAATTTTGCATTCATATCAAATATTTCATGAAAAATATCAAATTCGTTGTATTTACCTTATTTTTGTTTATCGCTACCCAAATGCTAGCGCAATCGGATATGGCAGTAGGTGATTGGAAAGCCTATTTAGGACATTACCAAGCCAAACAAAGTATTGAAAAAGAAGGACTTATATATACAATTACTAATGGGGGTATGTATAGTTATGACTTGACAGAAAATAATTTTCGCAGTTTTTCTACCATTGATGGCTTGACAGATGTGCAACCCAATAACCTTTTTTATCACAAAGATAAAGATATGGTGTTTTTAGGTTACAATGATGGCTCTATTGATTATTTTCAAAATCCCGATGATATTCAACAATTTACTGATATTCAAAGAAATGACTTTTATACCCAAAAAGCGGTGCTCAATTTTGCAGGGAAAGACAGTTTCTTATATGTAGCCTGCGATTTTGGCATGGTGATTTATGACCTAAACAAGGCAGAACCTAAATTTACTGTTACACAAGTATTAAATAATCCTGTGCGAATGCCAATCGAAAGGGTTACTGTTTTTGATAATAAAGTATGGGTAACGGTAGGAGATAGCGGGCTATTTTGTGCAAATTTGAGTGCTATTAATCTTTCTGACCCCACGATTTGGAAAAAAGTTTCTGGCACGAATGGTTTGCCTAAAACAAAAATACATGATTTGGTCGCAGATGACAAGCATATATTTGTGAGTTTGGGCAATTCGATTTACCAAAAAAAAGGAAATGATTGGGTGCAATACAGTGTTTACGCAAATCCTTATTTAGTTTTGCGTCTCTATGATACGCAATTATTGGCTTTTTCGCCTTATAGTAATGGTGTGCTTGCCATTTGTCAAGTTGATGGCAGTGGCGTAGAATATCGTACCGTTTCAACAGGTACACGAG
>JAAFHL010000186.1 GCA_013298365.1 Bacteroidota bacterium
CTAAGACAGCCGTAGCATTCGCATCGTTTGTGTCTGCTTTTGCATAAATATCCTTCCAACCATGAGCATCTTGCATGATAGTTCTAAATGCAGGTGTATCTTTGAGTGCAGTAGTCATTTCTTTCATGGTAAAACTACCATCAACTCTGCCCGCCAAGTTTGCCAATATAACAATGGCTTGCGATTTTGTAATAGACATATTATTTGTTAAATTAGAAAGATATAATGATTATCCAAAATCATTATATCAAGGAGTAACATTAATTTTATTTGACGATAAACAAAACACATCTGCACGCCAGCATCTGCAAGTGTGTTATTTAGCAAAGGAAAAGGAATTTATAAAGCCTTGTATATAAGGTTAAGGGATAAATTCCGAAGTGTGTTGTCAAATTCGATGGTGCAAATATATATCATTAGCTATTACATTTCCTAGTAAAATTTCATATTTTTTTACTTGAAAAATAATATGTTCGTAATGTCTATATGCTTAACAATAAATTTAACTGTGTTTATGCTATCAATATAATAATAGTGATATATATAAATAGTATTATGCTATTTGTCTTTATTATCGCACCTATTAGTATTAAATATTGATGCAAACTAAGTACAAAAAAAGCGGCTTTCCAAAAAAAGGCTGGGACAAATGTGGGACAAATGCAAAAAAATGTGGGACAAATGTGGGACAAGCCTAAAAAATAACAAAAAAAGGACCTGTTTTATTTGAGATAAACAAAACAAGCCCTGAAAATATGAATAAGTTAGGAGAAAACAAATTAGTTGCCCAAAGTCGAGTTTTCATTGAAGGTAATCCAAACTCTTGGAATTACGCCTGTATAATAATCCTCGCTTGCGCTGTTTCCTTGCTCAAAAGGATTACAAAATGCCTTAAATCCTAAGCGGAAATGATTGAAATCAAAACGCTTAAGCGGGAAACTTTGAGAAATCCATGTTGTATTAGGCGTTAAACCTTCAGAAGGAATGTAATACATAAGGTTGCAATACAAAGGATTTGAAGAAGGCAAGGTCGCATCACAATAAATATCTAATGTGATACAGCCATTGTTATTAACAGATAAATTTTCTAAAAATATAGGTGTAGCCACAGAACTTTCAATAAAACTACCCAAGTTGTTTTCAATATTTGTAGTATCTTCGATAACAACTATCATACCATTGTCTGCTCTACATATAAATGGTACGCCCCAATAGGGGTTTCCTTCATCTGTTGCACTCAACATGGCTTGATAGTAGGCAGTAGGATTCCCCGCTATGATGTATTCTTGAATTTCAATGCCACCTGCTAATACTTTACGGGTATGTGTAATGGTAGGTATTGCAGCATTTGTACCATACAACTGTTCTATGGTTAATATCACCTCATCAAAGTTACTTGCAGGCAAGACTATCATAGACATCGTGATAGAAGCATTTGTGTCGGTCGGTTGCGCATTTGCATTTGCAGACATGTCCTGCAAAGAGAGAATAACTGTGTTTCTGTTTGACATAATAAAATTGATTTACGAAAAAAATAATGGTTCAAAAATATGAATAATATTTGTGAAAATAAATATCTCCAAAATGACCTAACATGTCCAACAAATCAAATG
Source organism: Bacteroidota bacterium (assembly GCA_013298365.1). GTDB lineage: Bacteria > Bacteroidota > Bacteroidia > J057 > J057 > JAAFHL01. The sequence continues at coordinate 1,614 of JAAFHL010000186.1, forward strand.
TTGTTGGATTAATTCATTCTACAAAGTTAAATCGTTCATTTCAAATCAACAACTACAATTTAGGGGCTGTTGTGAGTGCAAAAAAAGTTTTTTAGGAATAAATAATTTTTATAATATTTTGTTAATCAGTTATTTACGGAATGTATTTTGACTAAAAATTGTGCGTGAAAAAATGAAAAAAAGACACAAAATATTGAAAAAAAGTTATCTTTGCACCTACATGGTACGGCATACGGCATTTTTGTAGCAATATTTTGTAGATAAGAAACAGCTTTTTAATGGTAAACACTAAATTAATCCGCATTTTGAAGGCAATGCAGGAGAGTGAGTTGAAACAATTGGATAAATTTATCGCCTCTCCTTTTTTCAATGAGAGTAAAAATCTTATACAGTTTTTTTCCTATTTACGTAAGTTGTCGCCAAATTGGGAGGAAGAAAAATTGAAGAAGGAAAAAATTTGGAAAAAAATCTTTCCAAAAGAGCCTTTTAATGATACCCGTTTTCGACAAAACGTCTCTCAATTATTTCAATTAGTAGAAAAGTTTATTACGCAGCATCTTTCTTTTACAAAAGAGCAATATTTCCAAAATAGAATTATTTTTTACAGTAAACGCTATTTGGAAAAAGATGCAAAAGATACCCTTAAAGAATGGGAAGCATTTGAAGCCTTGAAAACAGAGCAAAGTGAGCAGTTTTATCAGACACAGACAGCGATTTTATTTCACAAATCTTTGTTATACTACAATGTTATGACACATTCGCCTTCCGAGAATGAATATTTTTTGCCACACTTTTTCGCAGCAAATGAAACGCATTTTATCCTAAGTGAATTAAAGTGGGCTTGTGTATTATTAAGCAATTATCAACGAAAACCTGAATTTCAATATGAAGCGTCTCCTTTTATTCCCATTATTTTGAAACAGGTAGCTGAAAAAGAGGAATTAAGAGCAATCCCTGCAATTCATATTCATTATTTGATATATAAAATGCTCCTTAATGAAGATGATGAATCTATTTATGAAATTTTGAGTGAGTATATGGAAAAATATCCGCAGTTCTTGACGGGGGACGAATGGGGACATTTTGCGGTTTTTTTGCGTAATTACTGTATCCGAAAATCACATAATAGTGCTAAATTTAGGGATAAATTACAGATTTTGCATGATAAGCAGCTCAAAAATGGTCTAATTTTCAGTTTTAATCAGCTTCCTGCGCCTATTTTTAGAAACATGGTTGATATAGCTATCAAAACCAAAAATACAGCATGGCTCAAAGAGATTATCTTAATCTATAACGACAGGTTTTTAGCAGAAATGCGTGCGTATTTAGCCAATTATGCTTATGCTCGAATCGCATTTTCTGAGGATAAATGGAAAGAAACCTTACATTTTCTCAATAAATTAGAAAAATCGGAAGACCTTTTTGCCGAAATCAATGTGCGTATCTTGTATGTAAAAACATATTACGAATTGAAAGAATGGGACATTGTAAACAATTTATTGGAGACTTTTAAAGTTTATCTATATCGTCAAGAAATGCTGAGTGAATACAATAAAAATAGATATAAAAACTTTATTTTTAGCCTGCATAAAGTAATTCGGATAGAAGAATATAATCCTACTAAAAAAAGCAAAATTAGTGAAGAAATTATGGAAATTCTTGATAATCAATTAGTTGAAAAAGACTGGTTATTAGCCAAAATTGACAGTATTTGATGTGATTCGAATAGGGCTATACATTGAAACATAACCAAATTTCTCGCAGACTAAATATACAATCCATTCATTTACAGCCTATTCCTTAATGTGTGGGCTGTAAATGAAGGAACTTAAATCATCAATCTTTCCGAATCTTCTGATAACTTGCAATCAAACCTCGAATCAGCGAAGAACTAAAACCTTGATGTTCCATTTCATTCAAACCTGCGATAGTACAGCCTTTTGGCGTAGTAACTTTATCTATTTCGGCTTCGGGGTGTGTGCCATTTCGCAGCAGCAATTCGGCAGCTCCTTTTATCGTTTGTGCCGCAATCAGCCTTGCTGTTTTTGCCGAAAAACCAATTTCAATGCCCCCTTGAATGTTTGCACGAATATAACGCATGGCATACGCTGTTCCACACGCACCTAAAACCGTTGCTGCCTCCATCAAATCTTCGTCAATTACAATCGCTTCGCCCAATTTCTGAAAAATACTTATCACCACCTCATTCTGTGCTTGTGAAGTATTCAAATAGCTAATGCAGGTCATACTTTGCTGAATCGCTATTGCTGTGTTGGGCATCGCCCGAAAAATCGGCATATTGATTTGAACCATTTGCGCAATATCTGCCAAACTCACACTCGAAACTACCGAAATAAGGATTTGTTTTTCTTGCAAAACAGGTTGTATTTCTGCCAAAACTGCCGCAATTTGATAGGGTTTTACCGCCAAAAGTACAATATCTGCATTTTTTGTAGCTTTTATATTATTTGCCAAAACATTTAGTCCTTTTTCTGTAAGAAATGTTAAGGCTTCTATATGCCTACGTGTGATGGTAATTTGCGCAGGTTCAAAGCCTTTGCTTTCAATCAAGCCTAATGCAATGGCTACGCCGAGGTTTCCACCGCCAATAATGGTTATTTTTTGTTGTTGTATCATGGCGCAAAAATACGAGTTATTAAACTAATATTTCATACAAACTTTCTATCTCCCAATCAGCATGAATGGTATCTTTGACAACTCCCACTTTCACACAAAACATATTCGCATGATGTGCTGCGGCAACGCCCGAAATAGAATCCTCAATTACCACACATTCGGCAGGCGAAATGCCTAATTTGCTGGCGCAAAGCAAAAAGATTTCAGGGCTAGGTTTAGAATGTTGAATGTCATTTCCATCTACAATAACCTCAAAAAAAGGAGCTATTCCCATTTTTTCAACCAAATAATGGGCATTTCTGCTCGAAGATGCCAAGCCGATTTTAACATCAGCCCCAGCTAAATGTTGCAATAAAAGATATGCACCAGGTAAGAGATTGTGCGAAGATAAGGCATTGATTCGGGCTAAATATAATTCATTTTTTCGCAATATCATTTCCTCAAAAATAGGGCTATCTACTTGTTTTTCATTTTGTTGCAATAATGAACGTAAAGACTCATTTCGGGTTTTTCCTCGCATTTTCGCACCTATTTTTTCATTATATAACAAGCCATTCTCAACCGCTAATTGCATCCAAGTTTCAAAATGGAAAGGTTCTGTATCTATTAAAACGCCATCAAGGTCAAAAATAAAAGCCTTAAAATGGCGCAAACGCTTATTGATATTTTGCGGCATGTGTGAGTTCGATAAATTTTTTCATACCATTTATGGTACTTTCTTTGGTAATAGACTCCAAAATCGCATCAGGAATACTTCCCCGAGGATTATAGGTAAACCAATAATCTATTTCTACCGTTCCATTGGGTTTAGGCGTAGAAATACTATGCGTTTCCCAAGTGTAAACACGTACATAATCTTTATTTTCAAGAATATAACTTGGTGTGGAGTAAGAATCTACCTTTACTACTTTCGTTTTAGGGTCTTGATTAATGATTGCATGAACAATTACCTCTCTGTCACTTAGGGGCCAAGGAAAATCTGAAATAAGTTGATAATACACCTCATTTACCGAAATTACTTTCAGAATATTGAGGGATTTTGTATTTACAATTCGCTCTTTTACATTTTGTACATCACGAGAAGTATTTAACACAGCAGCAATAGAAGCCGTAGTGCTTGATAACAAGCGAATTTGCAAAGTGCCATCGGCTTTTGTAGGTTTTGTGTATAGCTTTATACCTTCTTTATCCGAGTACAAAGTCCAACCTGTGCCTTGTGAAAAAGCGAAAAAATAGCTGCAAACAAGTAGAAAAAATAAAAAATATCGCATAAATTAGCCATGTTTTGATATGTAATAGGTGAAATATTTCACAAAAATACCTTTTTTTTACAAAATAGCCCTCATTTACTTCAAAAGTATCCACAATATTTTCTCTTTTTCTGGTTATCTTTGCGCCTGAAACATCGAAAAAATTTCAATATGCAACAAATATCGCTTACAATTCCTCGCACAGCCCGCATTTTTGCGCTAAATGAGGACAAAGAAAATATTACAGATATATGGATAGTGGTACATGGATATGGGCAGTTAGCGAAATATTTTTTGCGACATTTTGAAGAAGTTGCTGCAAAAAATCCGCAACTTTTGATACTTGCGCCCGAAGGACTTTCTCGCTACTATGTAGATGGTTTTTCGGGGCGTGTGGGCGCAAGTTGGATGACAAAAGAAGATAGAGAAAGTGAAATAACAGACCAAACTACATATTTTGATACTCTTTCTACTACCTTTTTGGCAAAATATCCAAACGCAAATTTGCATCTTTTGGGTTTTTCGCAGGGAATCGCTACGGCTTGGCGGTGGATATATAATGGGAAATATAACTTGGCATCACTTACTTTGTGGGCTGGACAAGTACCACAAGAATTTCCTGAATCTTTGCACAAAAGACTTCAAAATATTCCTATTTATTATGTGTATGGGCTTCAAGATGAGCTTATTGCAGCCCATTTATTTGAAGAACAATATAACATGCTAAAAAGCACTTTTCCACAAATGCGTGATTTTACCTTTGAGGGTACGCATACGATGAATAAAGTGCTTTTAAATCAAATTGCGGAAGATTTTCAACGCATTTAACTGTGTTGTACTATCACTTCAGAAAGTTGATTCGCTAACACCACACCTGACTGCCGCCATACCACTTTTCCACTTTTGAAAAGGATAAGGGTAGGCACACTTTGAATTTGATATGATGTGGCGAGATAGGGATTTTTGTCCACATCTATCTTCAAAATCGTGGCTTTTTCGCCAATATTTGCTTTCAATTCGCTCAAAATCGGCTTCATCGTTTTGCACGGTCCGCACCATTCCGCAAAGAAATCTACCAAAGTGGGTACATCTCTATTAATGATTTCAGAAAAAGTTGTTGCCATGATAAAAAATATTAAAGTTTATTTTGAAGACTTGACCAGCTTCCACCATTAAAAACCTGCGTATAACCTTGTGTCTCTAATAGATTCTTGGCAGAAGCACTACGCATACCTGATGCGCAACAAGTAATAATCGGTTTGTTTTTGTCTTTTAGCTTTGCCAAGTTATTGGCTAACTGGTCCACAGAAATATTGATAGAACCCCTAATATGCCCATTTGCATACTCACCGCTTGTGCGCACATCAAGAATAATTGCGCCTTGTTTCAACAATTCAGCATAATTTATACTTGGTGCAGTCTCTAAACCCAACAATTTTTTTAAGAAATTTATCATATTAAAATTTTTAATATTTTACGATTAATTATCAAACAAGTTTTGACAGCACAAAGGTCGGGAGAAAAAATGGCTTATTATTAACAAAAGTTATAGAAATGTTGTAAATTTGTAGGCTAAATTAATTAATTCATAAAAATATGTATCTCAATCGAATAGAAGTACGCAATTTTCGCCTACAAGGACAAGATATTATTTGGGATTTGCAACCTGATGTCAATATCTTGGTGGGCTATAATGGTTGTGGGAAAACAAGTTTGTTGAAGATGATTTATGAGTTGTATAGATACGATTACAATGATATAGATATAACAGATAAAGAGATTTTATTTAAGACAATTGAGCAGCAAAAGGTGGATAGTATTACCATTTTTGAAGGGCAAGAAAAAGAATATCAATCATTTAGGACATATAAGGTGATTCCATATAATACATCTTTAGATACTTTTACAAATGAAATACAATTAATCAATACTTTTGATGTTACTTTGTCTCACTACAAGAAAATATTCTCTGAGATGAAGGATTTTCCTTTTGAAAGTTCTCTTTTAGATTTGAGTCTTGATAAAATTAAAATAGCTTTTTTATTATTTAACCATCGCATACGCAAAGATTTAGAGCAGTTACATTTTGAACCTGAAACCTTAACAGCAATAGAAAGAAAAGAAATTTCAGACAAAATAGAAAAGGCTGCGATTCGCAGAAAGAAATTTATCAAAATAATAGATAGGCTTTTTATAGAAACGCAGAAAGTTTTAGATATAATTGATGCAGATTTTTCTTTTTTAGATGCAGAAAAAAATGAAATACTCCTGACAGAACTTTCTTCAGGAGAAAAACAACTCTTATTTATTTTACTTACCGTTTTTATCCAAAATGAAGAACCGAGTATTTTACTCTTAGATGAACCTGAAATCTCTATGCACATTTATTGGCTGAGAGAACTCATTAGTATTATTAGAGAAATTAATCCAAATTGTCAGCTTATTATTGCTACACATTCGCCGACAATTATTAGTCAAGGTTGGTTTGATAAGACAAAGAACTGGGAAGAAGTCATTTCTCCTTATTATTCGCAACATTCTATGATTGGATATGAAACAGAAGAATCTGCACAAAAGAGAAATAATTTTCTACAAAACACACGTTTACAAAATTATCACCTTTATACACACTTACATTATTTAACATATTCAGAAATAATACGATATTTTTTACCATTAAAAATAAGGGATATTTCTTACTCGACTTTTATATTTGAAGGACTTTCTAAAGAGCAAATCGCCGAATTGATAAAAAATGGATTAATTAATTTCTTGGAATTTGAGCGATTTATCAGCAATTCACATAATTTACAAGAAGCCATAGAACTTGCTGTTTATCTCCTTGAAAACCACGAGAACACGAGTTTTGGCTTAGACATTTTATGGAGGAAAACTACAAACAATGAAGAAAGAAAACAAGTAATTGCCTTTGCTAATGATTATAAACAGAATATCAATGAACTAAATCTCTCTCGCTTCAAATCATTAAAACCCAAAAACGGCAAAAAAACATGACACCACGAGATTTACTCATTGAATGGGCAGCATCGGCACGTTTGTATAAAAAAGTAGCCGTTCTCGTTGAAGACCTACGAGACATTCCTTTT
>JAAFHL010000187.1 GCA_013298365.1 Bacteroidota bacterium
CCCTCATTTCAGATGGTTTCATTACGCCCCCTATTTCCATTTCTTCTGCGATAGAAGGGCTAAATTTTATTCCTGCGATTAAAACCGTTCATATTGACACTGTCCCTATTGTTTTAGCCATATTAGTATTGTTATTTGTGGTACAACAGTTTGGGACACACCTTATAGGGCGAGCGTTTGGTCCTGTCATGATTCTATGGTTCTCAATGATGGCAGTCATGGGTATCATGTATATTTTACCCAACCCAGGTATTTTAGCTGCTTTATCGCCACATTATGCCATTGATTTACTGTTTAAGCACCCAGGTGGCTTTTGGTTACTGGGTGCTGTTTTTTTATGCACCACAGGGGCAGAGGCATTGTATTCGGATATGGGGCATTGTGGCAAACAAAATATTCGAGTGAGTTGGATATTTGTGAAAATAGCTTTGATATTAAATTACCTCGGGCAATCTGCTTGGCTAATGCAACATGTAGGTCAAACCTTAAAAGAAGTCGGTGGTGGAACCATTTTGCCTCCTTTTTATGGTATGATGTCAGAAGATTTTCGTCCTTTTGGCGTTGCTATTGCAACAATGGCGACCATTATTGCAAGTCAAGCACTCATTACAGGTACATTTACCTTAGCAAATGAGGCGATGAAACTCAAACTTTGGCCCAACATGAAGGTAAATTATCCAAGTTTTATGAAGGGACAAATTTATATCCCTGCCATGAACTGGATATTGATGTTTGGTTGTATTGCGGTTGTTCTCATTTTTCAAGAATCCAGTAATATGGAAGTTGCATATGGCTTGGCAATTACCGTAAATTTATTGATGACAACGTCTTTGCTTACCTGGCATCTTTATGCCAAACATAAAAAAGATAGGAGTTTGCTCAAAAATCCTTATACCATTCTCACAATTCTGATTGCATTTGTGATTGTGGAACTTGCCTTTTTTGCAGCAAATGTGATAAAATTTAGTCATGGTGGCTGGTTTACTTGTCTTATCGCCACTTTTTTGTTTGGCATTATGTATGTCTTGTATCAAGCCCGTATTTTACGAGAAAAATACACAAATTACATAGATTTTGATGATACTGTCAAGGAAACTTTGTTTGACCTTTCTCGAGACTACACTGTTCCCAAAGAAGCAACTAACTTGGTATATCTTTCGGTATCTAAAACGCCTGAGAAGATAGACAAAAACATCATTTATTCCATCACCCGAAAACGTCCAAAACGAGCAGATACTTACTGGTTTTTGAACATAGATATTGCCGATGACCCACAAACCAAACAGTTTACGGTAGATGAATTAGTCCCCAAAAAAGTCTTTTTTGTGCGGCTTATATTTGGCTTCAAAGTGCCACACAAAGTCAATCTTATGTTTAGACATGTGGTAGATGAGTTGATAAAAGAAGGACGGGTGGATTTGATGAGTCATTATCCTGCCCTCAAAAAACATGAAATTAAGCAAGATTTTAAATTTGTTTTGCTTAATAGTCGAGTTTCGGTAGATGACGAGATAAGTCCCTTTAACCAATTTGTGATTAGGGCATATCGTATTATAAAACGCTATTCTCTTTCGCCAGAAGAACAATTTGGCTTGGAAAGTACAAATATAGAGATAGAAAATGTGCCAATAGAAATTGCACGAAAACCTTCTATACACCTAAGTGGAAAGATGAATTTAAGCAGAAATCAACCTACAAAAACGTCTCCTTTTCATATTATGGGCAAAATAGACGATGATGAAGAAGGAATAGAGGTGTAGAACTTTGGGGTAGTGCAATGGTTTAGGGCTTTTTTATAAAAATGGGCATTAGCAATGGCTTTCTCATAAAAGATAGAAACACAAAGTTCACAAAGAAAAGCCAGCACAAAGAACACAAAATAGACTATTTTTATATACATCTTTGAGTTCTTTGTGAGTTCTTTGTGAACTTTGTGGTAAAATTCAACTTATTTATTCAATTGTTTTTTTTATGAGAAAGCCATGGGGCATTAGCTTTTATTTTTATGAAAAAGCCTTTTGTGTGTAATATTACCCAGCAAAAAAGCGTTTTTCTTAGACAATGCGGCATAAATATTGTGTTTTTCGATTAGTACTTTTACCTGTTGTCAAAAAATAGCTGTACCAAGCGATAAAATTTTGATAGCAGTTTACCTCATCTTTCATCTTGTTTTCTAATCTTTACATTTTATGCGAAAATTCACATTTGTATTCACTGCTGCACTTGTTTTGGGCGCATTTACCAATACAATATTGGCTGAGCCTCAAACACAAAACTTTAATATGAGTATATTCTCGTTTATACAGGATTTTTTTACGGTAAAACCAGTAGTTCCTGCTGAAAAAGAAGTAGTTTTAAATACTCGAACCACATCTTGGTTGGATTATTTTATTTTCCAAAAAGATTGGTTTGAAATGGCGGAAAAAAATGGCACAGTTGCTGCTGAAACAAGCAAAGAAACGCCATCAATAGACAAAGAAAATACGGTCATTTCTGAAAAAGAAACAACAAAAACCATCGTTACACCTACTTCAACGATTGTGGTAACCAAAACTTCTAAAATCACCACAAAGCCAGAAACAGTAAATATTAGGGAAATGATGATGCTATTGGAAGAAGTCGGTGCAGGTGCTTCATATTAAGTAGATAGTTGGAAGTTGAGCGTTAATTAAATAAACAACTAATAAGCATTTTTTATCAATAATCAAATGCTCATTTATTTTTGCATGGCTTTCTCATAAAAACTTAAACCACAAAGTTCACAAAGAAAAACTAACACAAAGAACACAAAGTAGCTTATTTTTCTATCCATTTTTGTGTTCTTTGTGGTAAAATTAGCCATTTTTATTAACGTATTTTTTTATGAGAAAGCCATTTTTATTTTTCATAAATTACTTAAAAATATAATTGTTTAATTTTGTGCAGATGTTAGATAATCTGCGAAAATCTGCATCAAGTTATAACTGTATAAAATGCCAAAAATCATAGAAATCGCTTGTTTTAGCCTTGAAGCAGCCTTGATAGCGCAAGCTGCTGGCGCAAACCGAATCGAGTTTTGTATAGACAAATCGCAGGGCGGAATCAGCCCTTCTTTTGCTTTGATGCAAGCCGTAAGAGCCGCAATTCATATCCCTTTATACATGATGATTCGCCCAAGAGGAGGCGATTTTGTTTATAATACAACAGAATTAGTGCAGATGAGCGCAATGATTGTATGGGCAAAAGAATTGGGTATCAATGGCTTTGTTTTTGGGATATTAAACAGCGATAATACAATCAATCTTGCTGAAAATCAAGCCTTGGTACAATTAGCTGCCCCACTTCCTTGCACGTTTCATCGGGCTTTTGATGGCATTTTAGATAAAAAAATAGCCTTAAATCAACTTATTGATATGGGTTTTCAATGCCTTTTGACAGCAGGTGGCGAAGGAAATGCACTTTATTTTTTGCCTGAATTATCTGCCCTTATAAAACAAGCTCAAAATAAGATTGGAGTTATGCCTGGTGGAGGAATTAGGAGCAGTAATCTTGCCCAAATTCAGGCAGCAACAAATGCGGAAGCCTATCATTCTGCGGGCATTATAACGGGTGATTTGCCTGATGCAGCCGAAATAAAGCAGCTTATTGCACTACATTTCGCCTAATAGCCGCATTATCTGGAAAACGAGTTACATAATTTGTCCATTTTTTCGATTTTTTGTAGCGTTCATCGGGGCGATAATAGTCGGTAGAAAGAATTTGCGCCCCACTTTCAAAAGCCGCTTTTTGGGTCGTATAATCTCCTTTTCGAGCTTGATAGGTGTCGGCATCGCAGCGAGTGCGCACCATATAACCTGTTTTTACCCACTTTTTGATACTATCTTGCTGGTAAATGGCATCATTTGCAATAATAAACGCACATTCTGCTTTTTGAGGTGCAGCATATGTAAACATAACCCTGCCCGCTAAGGATTCATGTCCTGCTGCATAAATGTCTTCGCAGCCATCAACAACAAAGAAAATTTTGCCCCTTGCGGCAGACAAAGTAGGTAAATTTCCTTTTTTTACGGCTTCATTTAAACTTGAAAATGAACCTCTTACCTTATCGGGTGTAATAACCTGTGCCAAATCCTCACCAAATACTTGCTTCACTTCTGCATCTAAGGCATCGGCAGCAAGAGGCGAAAAAGGAATGGCTTTTGGCAGAGATGTTAGTTTGAGATAGTCGCCTAAGGCAGCATTTTTGATTTCTACCTGCACAAAAATCGGAATGTGTTTAGGGTTTGCATCAGACCATTTTTTCAAGGCTTGCAAGGCTTCTACAAAGGTGAAATAATGCGTTTGATAGTCTATATCTGGAATATGAATGATTTTAAAACCAGGTTTGTCTAAGGCAGGTACTTTGGATTTTGTAGATTGCCAAACCAATAAATTCCCTTTCCGCTTGGCATATCTTCCGCCTTGCGGGTCGTAATATACATCTAACTCTATGCCACGCACATTGTAATCGTCAAATTGCTGCGCTATCGGCAGGTGCGAATAGTCCCATGCCTTTGTGTCATATTCTTTGGGAATCATGGGGCGAAAAAAGCGTGTCCAGTTGTAAATTGGTTTATGTGTGCGCATACGATAGCTGTTGTGGCTCGCAATTACTTGTATCTGATTGATAGACAGGTTTTCAAGGTTTTCTTGTGCTTGGCTTATATTTACAAAGCAAAGCGAAAAAATGAGATAGTTTATGTGTTTCATTATATGGTAATTTTTTTTAGATTCTTGCAGATAAAAAATGCAAATTTTTTCAGATTAAGGGTTTATCTGCGAAAATCTGCGGTTCAATTTGCGTTTATCTGCGAGAAAAAAATCTTTGTCGTATTTCTGTCAATAAATCCTCCTGTCCTTTGCGCTTACTCAGTTCATCTTCACTCACTTTATTACGAATTGCTGCTTTAAGATTGAGGTTTTCCTGCTCAAAAGCCGCTATTTCTGCTTGTGAAAAGGGCGTTCTTTCTTTTTTAGAAAAAGTACAATTATAGCCTAACTTTTCCAATACTTCTCCTGCTACCGTTTCAAAAACAAGGATTTGTGCTTGACTTGCTTCTTTGAGAAACTTGTTTTTGTTGTCTGCCAAAACAGGTTTTACCACATTTTTCCACATATCGCCCGAATCTGCCGCTCTTTGCGACTCTTGTGATTTATGGTATTGCATCATATTTCCTTGATATTCAATATGTAAAAAGCTACATAAGTCTTTTAAGGTCTTTTCGGGAGAAAAAATAAAATCTTCGTACCGAATTTCAAACCAGTTTTTGGGTTGATATTTTTCCTTAAAAGCTAAGGCAAAGTTTTGGTCTTTTTTCCACTGCTGCGCAATCGCATAAAAATGTTTCTCGCCCACAAAAGCCTTTGTAAAAGAAACTGCTACATCTCTCCCATCTCGATACAAATAAATATAAGTCGCATCTGGCAATGCAGCAGAAAGTTCAGGCAAAATCTCTACATTTGCCATACTTTTGCAACAAAAATAGGCTGCTTGCTTTGCCAATGCTGGCAGCGCATATATTTGGCGCATCACTTCAAATAAGCTATTTTCTTTGCAAGCCGCCAAAATCACCTCAGCTTGTGGCTGTGTTTCCCACAAAACAGGATTTTTTTGTACAAAAAGGCAGACATCTTGTACCAATTTTTGAAAATTTTCACTTGCTTGCAAGTCTCCATACAAAGGCAGCAAAGGCATAAACACCTTTAAAATATGCGGCGGATGTGGGGCTGCAATGTCGGGAGACTCGTTGAGCATCAGACGTAGGAGATTTGAGCCAGAACGCTGCGTTCCGATAATGAAAATGGGTTTTGGTATAAGATTCATCTGAATTTTATTTTTTTGATGCCTAAGTATATCATTACAATATTGATAATCAAGATGATAGCAATTTTTTCTGTGCCAATATCTTGATGAAAATACCAGCTTACATTTGCGAAAATAGCAAGAACTATCATAAATAGCAAAACGCCAATTTCTTTTGGTGGGGGGGTATTGTCGTAAAAAGTTTGGTTTACAGGAATGTTATGTTTTGCGGCATGGCTCAACAATGTTTGCCAATTTGTATCGTTTTCGGGCGCAACAAAAGGCTGCATTAAAATGACAGTTATATTCGGTTTGTGCCAAGTAAAATAATAACTTGTGTGATGTTTGTCGTCTATACGAGCCATTTGAGTTATATTTTGCCAGTCGCTTACTTGTTTTTGTTGGGGATAAATGAAGGTTTTTCGAGCTAAATCCCAAGTCAATTTTTGCTTGTCAAAAGAAAAAGTGCAACTAATCAGGGCAAATTTATAGTAAAATAAAAAAGCAATGCCTATCATTATGAGCGTAAGCAAAGTGAGGAGGAGGCTAAGTCCTGTTTTGCCGATACTTGTGAGGGGAATAAAATAAAAACCTGCAGCCGCAAAGAGGAATAAGAAGATAGCGGGTAGCCATAATGTGAGATGTTGTTTATGCAGTTCTGTATATATCATATTTGGGAATTACAAATGAAACTGCTACAAAGGTAAGGTTTTGCTCGTGAAATAAGACAAAATATTGCATAAAAAAGGCTTGACTATGAAAACAGCGTTTTCGTAATCAAGCCTTAATCGGCTGTACTTGCATATTATGTGAGAAAATTAAAAAGTAAAGTAAGTTTTTGTCAAAATTAATCTTGGATTACAATTTGTTTAATGTCATTGTTTGAAAAGTCACCATCTTTATCTACTAATTTGAAGAAATATCTACCCTTGGGAAGCATACTTACATCTATTTGCGTAGTTTTATTGCCATCTATGAGTGTGCGTTGTATTTCTTTGCCATATAAATCATAGATAAACAGCTCACTTCTATCGGGAAAATTGCCGTCAATGCTAAGAATATCTCTGGCAGGATTGGGATAGACCTGAAAACTTTTTGATTCAAAATGTAATTCTAAGGTGTTTGAATAATCTGTATAGCCTTCAAAATCAGTCAAACGCAAGCGGTAGTAATTTGTTCCCCAATAAGGATTTTTATCAAAAAAGTGATATTGATATTTGTCCAAACTGTTGCCTGTTGCTGCTATTTCGCCGATTTCTTCAAAATTGATTCCATTCCTGCTTTTCTCTATCACAAAATGTCCACCAGGTATTTCTTCTTCTGTCCACCAATTTAAGGCATTTCCATTTTCAAAATTATAACCCTCAAAAGAAAGTATTTTTATCGGAAATGCACCGCCACCATTGGGTGCGCCACCGCCGCCGCCGCCAGAGAATTTAGCTATTTCATATTCTGCAAAATCAATTCCATTAAAATCACCTTTGCGCCATGTGTAGGGCGAGGAAGTGCTTGGGCTGTACATATATTCCCAATAGCCATTTCCATCATAAGTCGTTGCTTTGCTTACGCCCGCATGTGCGTCATTGGTATTGCCATCGTTATTTGGGTCAAGACTTGCAGTACCGCCATTTATCTTGTAAAAGCGGAACATATTGACGGAGATACCGCCTGTGGGAATAGAACCATTGACATCTAATACATCTTGTGTGGTGAAATAGGTGCGTACTTTTACCCCTGTATTGCCTGCGGGAAGTTGTGGATTAGGGGTGAGATTCCACCAGCGATTCATCACAAACCAGTCATTGTTTTGTGAATAAGGTGCATTTACATTTGTGGCAGAGCTTGAACCATAGTTTGCAGTTGTATAGCTTTTTACATCAAAAACGCCATCACCAATATGCCCTACATCATATCCATTTTTGAATAAAGAAAGTACCATTTTTTTACCTACTGTATCATAGTAGTGTGTCCAGCCATTGTTATCTACACATTCTTCACAAGCGGTAAGCGTGGTGTTTGCTGCATTCAGGGTAGTGAGATAGCCTTCGCCTGTAAAGTCAGCATTTTCATAAGCCCCCATATCCGTAACTTGCTGACGAAAACGATTTTTGCCTCTTATATCCATCGTTACAGATTGGTGTACATATATGTTTGCCCCTGCGTTGATGCCTTGTGAGCAAGGTTTAAGGCGAAGTCCATCATCATTTGTCATCCAAATATTATCTGCACCATCACCATCATTCTCTTGGGTAAATTGCGGATTTGAAAGGCAGGTAGCACAAGTATTTGGATTGAGCCCTTCTATCATAGAAGTATTGATAACAGGAACGCAGCCACTGTTATTAGCAATATTTGCGTCCGAATTTGCGATATTTCCCCATATAATGCTATTGCGAATTTTGGGACCAGAATTTCCTACACTTTTTATTCCACCGCCGTTTCCAGATGCCACATTTTGACAAACCGTAATATTACTTATTGAAGTAGAAGACGAGTTATTGTAAATTGCCCCCCCTGCATTTGCACTATTTTGATACAAAACTGTGCTGCTAAGTATGATGGAAGAGTAGTGATTATAGACTGCACCACCTTGTACCGCTTCATTTTGGGTAAATACACTGTTTGTTATAACAGGGTAGGCATAATTGCTGAAAATAGCACCACCTTGTTGAGTGGCTTCATTGTTTGTGAATAGTGTGCGAGTGATAATGGCATTGCAAGAGCTATGCCCATAAATTGCACCGCCCGCATCTGCTTTGTTT
>JAAFHL010000188.1 GCA_013298365.1 Bacteroidota bacterium
AACAGGCTACTTTTCTCGAAAAAGTGCAGTATGATGAAGTATTGCGTAAAAATATAGTTTTTCATAAAGCCCTAAAAAAAGCTGTTTTGATAAGTACGAACTCGTCCGAAGAACAAGCTAGTAAAACTGCTCTTTCCTTTGTTCATAACTTGGAAGCAAAACAAAAGAAATCCTGCCGCTACAGGTGGGCGGTAGCTACACTACTTACTGGAATGATAATCGCTTTAATAATTTGGTATTTCAAGTCAAATACACCTTCTATTCCAGAAACGCATCTGCAAGATTCTATAAATTTGCGTATTGATAAGGCTCACACAAAAGATACCTTAAAAGCAATACAAACGCCTGCCAAAGTCGCATTAAATAGTGATAGCCTAAAATGGCAACAAGAAGCCCTAAATATATCTCAAGAGATAACTATCTGTCGTGATAGTGTTGTAGCAATCATTAAGCAAAATATGGCTTGGGCAATCGAATGTAATGATAGGCAAAAAAAATGTGAAGCAGAAGGCTTTGCATCTTCGACTGACTTATCTTTAAGAGCAGAATACGAAAAAAAGGCGTTGACGGAATTGCCCGCTATGCTCAAAATTCCCATTAAAAACAGTAGAAAAGAAAGGGCTATTTTCTTAATAGAAAGTAAAAAAATATTGGATTTGTATCGTCATCAAAAAAATATCAACCTCAATAGAAAAAAGCAATATGAAACTTGGATAAGCTCTTTACAATTCAAAGACTGTTAAATCATGCAAAATAGCTTATTTATTTGGGTTCTATTTGTGTGCATCTCTTTTCAAGAAAGTTATGCGCAACAAAAGGTAGATTATAGAACCACTGTTTTGTTAAATATTTCTGCTAAAATACGTGATGCGATTGAATCAAAACAAAGCTTGCCTGTCATTGAGTTAAGAGATAATGCGAGTGAAATTGCTGCAACAAACGCCACACAAGGTAAGATATTTATTTCTACTAAGACCTATCAACTATGTCAAACATTAGGCAAAGATTCCTTAGCAGCCTTAGCCTTTATATTAGGGCATGAATACGAGCATTATCAAAAAAAAGAACCTAAATGCAAAGGATTTCTGTTTGAAAATACCCATATTTTGGATAAAGAAGAAGAAAAACAAGCTGACTTTGCGGGAAATCTATATGCTCGTTTAGCAGGATTTTCACCCTGTGAGGTAATAGATAGTTTTTTTATAAACTTATACAAAACATTTAAAAAAGGCGATAATATACCTGGTTATCCATCTCTCAATGAACGGATTAAAATGGCAAAAGAGCAATGCTTGTTAGCGGAAAGATATGTAGATACATTTAATTTTGCCAATTTATTGATGCTTACTCAACATTATGAACCTGCAAGTCATTTGTATGAAAATATATCTTATATATTTGGCAGTAGAGAAATATATTTTAATCAGGGCATTACATATCTACATCAAGTACTTAATGCTTCTGATAGTATTTTGAAAATGCCTTTGGGGTTTGATAGCGAAACTCGTTTAGTGAGAGAAACAACTAATCATTTGAATATAGCGGATAATCCGATTTTTATGAAAGCTGACAGCCTTATTCGAAAAGCAAGCCTTTTGGATACAAGTTATTTTCCTGCCAAAATAACATTGTTATACATGGACATTATAGGCAAAAAATCGGGCGACTCAACTATGCTCAAACAAATTGAAGACCTGCACACAAATAGTACATTAGAAAATCAACAAAAAGCAATACTCTTGGCAATTTGTAAAGTTTATTTGGGCGATAAAGCGCAAGCAATAGCTATTTTTACATATTATAAAACGCAGTATCCCCATCAAATGCGAGGAAATTTATGGCTTTTAGGCGTTTTTGAAGAGCGTGAGCCTTTTCTGCACAATATTTTTATCGAAAAAATAGCTGATAAATCTATCTCACAATGGACAGAGAAGCTAAAAAATGAAAAAACAGCTTTTTATATACAAAAAGATAATGAGACCATGCTTTATAAGTATAGCCACAAAGATAATTATGAAGCCATTTTTATCCAAAATATAAATCCCAATATTCCCTCATTTTTGGGGATAAAAATCGGCGATAAGATTTCAGAAATAGAAAGACTATATGGAAAAGACTATACATATATATATACCCCTACAAAATGCTATATTTATTATAAAAGAAACAACTGGATTGTTGTAATGGATAAAAATCAAGCCGTGGAATCTTGGATATTGTTCCAAACCGTAGAACCATTTAATTAAGAATATTTATATGTTTATCAAAGAACTCATTTTGTGGATTACGTTAAGTATTACTCACAACCTTTGGGGACAAAATGTGGCAAACTTGCCCCAATACTATAAAAAAGAAGTCAAAAAAATAGAGGATTTTGATTTTCTGCAAAAATATGACTCCGCTTATATTATCGCTCACAAGTTATATGATATTATTCCATCTGATAGCACAACATATCTTATAAAAACATTGTGTCTCATGGCAATTGAAAAAATACAACTACGGGATTATGCCTATTCTGATTCTTTGTGTAAGGTAGCACACAATAGAATAGACTCCATACCCATACCTATTTCCAAAGCCATATATTCACTTCAAGAAGCAGAAGCACAGATAAGTTTACTACGAGGAAAATACAAACAAGCAATTCCACAATTTCAGGCACTTATTGATGTATATAGTCAAGAAGAATCAAAAAAAATAAAAACATCTTTAGCTATTTGTTATATACAAACAGGTAGATACTTAGAAGCAAAAGACTTATTAATCCCTTTATTTGAGAAAATGAATATAAGAGATAGAGGATATCAAACAGTTGTTCAGTATTTAATGATACTATATATACAAATGGGAGACGAGCAGAATTTACATAATTTAACTTCAAAACTAAGGGAAACAGCACAAGCTACAAATTTAATTTATGCACCCTTAGAAGCTTTATATTGCTTAGAAAATGGATATATCCATAAAGGAATTGATTTACTGGAAACTGCTCAACAAACATTTGAAAACCAAAAATTAACAAGTCATCCAAGTTACTTAACGACACTTAGCACATTGGCGCAGGGCTACTACTTGACACAAGATGTTGAGTTTGCCGAAAAATTACTCATACAAGCCATAGATACCGCCACAAAATATAAATATCCTATTTTTCTCCCGCAAATTCGATTGGCTTTGGCGATGGGCTATGTAAGCCAAAAATATAAAGATAAAGATGTTTTTATAGAAAGCGTCTTTGCAGATTTTTCGCCCAAAGATTTGGCTTACAAACAAGCACTTATGAATCTGGCTATTTTCTATCAACGCAAAAAAAATGACCTAAAACGAGATTCTGTTATCCTGTTATTGCAAGATTTTCTGGCACAAACCCAATCGCCCAAAGATAGTATGCATATCTATCATACATTTATGGTATTGGAAATACAAAAAGGAGAAATAAGTCAAGCCCAAAAATATGCAGCAATTATAGAGAAATATGCAAACAAAATTCATAATCCATTATCCACATTACATATAATATTACATGGCTATCAATCTTATACGCATCATTTGCTAAATAACAATGCAAAAGCCATAGAATATGCAAATATAGGACTCACGAAAATAGATACTATTACACGTAGCATTTTTCCTATTTTTTCGGAACGACAAAGACTACTATCTATTCGCAACCTAACAGGTGTTTTGAATAACTGTCAGTCGCTATTGATTGAAACAGAAGATAAACATCTCAAAGAAAACTGCTTAAATACCCTGCTCACTTATCGCCAAGCAGTATTACGAAGTTCTTTGGCAGAGAAAAAAATAGTATCGCAAGACAGTAGTATGCAAGATACTTATTTGAAATGGATAGAGCAACAACAACAAAGAGTTGATTTTATTCTTAGTGTAAAAAATGATATTAAAAAAGAGCAAAAATTGATAAGACTTACGCACTCAATTGATTCATTAGAAAAAATATTGCACCATAAAATCTATGATTTTAGCACCTATAAACCACTTTTATCTGCCGATTGGCATCAGGTAAAACAAAGTCTTAGTAAAGGTGAAGTTGCTATTTTGATTTCGCAAGCCAAATACTTCTCTATTCTTGAAAGAAATAAAGATTCTCTTCTATACCTTGCTTATATTATCACAGATACGAGTAGCAGTCCTATATGTGTTATCTATCCTAATGGTAATTTTTTAGGGCAAAATGGGAAAAATATGTATTGGAATGAATTAAAAAACCAAAATCACGAAGGAAAAGCACTTTTATATTATTGGCAACCCATTGCCGATAAGCTACCTAATGGCACACATACCATTTTTTTTTCTGCTGATGGCGTTTTTCACGACCTCAATTTGAATGCTATTCAAGACAATTCAGGTAGTTTTTTATTAGAAAAACTGCACATAAAACTTTGTAATAATTTATTAGATATCAAAAACTACAGGCAGAAACACAGTAACAATAAGCATTCTATTGTACTTGCTTTTGCGGGAAATCTCCCTTATGCTGCAAATGAAATTCACAATATAACACAATTATTAAAGCAACATAATGTAGCAAGTGAACTTTCTACATTCCCTAATGCGACTGAAAGCAGTATAAAAAGCATTAAAAACCCTGGTATTTTGCATATTGCCTCCCATGCACAATGGCAGGAAACGAATGATTTAGTCTTATCCTTATCTCAATCTTATTTGATGTTAGGAGCAGACAAGCAAAATGATGGAAAGCTTACTGCTTATGAATTATCTAACATGGATTTGCAAAATACCCATATTGTAATGCTCAATTCTTGTAAATCGGCAAGAGGAAATCCTATTTATAATGAAGGGGTTTATGGATTACAAAGAGCTTGCAAAGTAGCAGGAGCAAAGTATATTGTAGCTACTTTATGGAATATCGAAGACCGAATTGCGGAAAAAATGGGCGAATTAATGTATAGTATTTGGTTAGAAAAGCCAGACGAGGACATATATGAGATATTTTCAGCTGCAATTATCAAACTCAAGGAATCCTGCAATAACAACACGGATTGGGCAGGATTTATTCTGATTTATTAACTCATTCCATCACTTTCTCCACAGATTTTGCTTCTATCCAGCCAGCATTTTCATCAGATTCCACATTCCACCATGCACCAAGTTCCTCATTTACAAGTACTTTTGTGCCTAAATAAAAAGAGCCAACGGTTTTTTGGCTACTACCTGGTTCGCTTTTTACTGTAATAGAATCTTGGATAATAATGGCAGATTTGTCTCTTTTAGGTAATTTTGTGGTATTAAAATATAGGATTAAAGATAGCCCCACCATTCCTAATGAATAATAATGGCTTGCTTTTTTGCCTTTATATCTGTGGCGATAGAAAAGAAAAAGGCTGATATTTGCAAAAATAATTGCCCCAATACCCCAAGTATTTGAACCCCAAACATAAAGTTGCCGATTCAAAAAAGAAGGCATTTCGGGTGCTTGATAGTTTGGTGAATTTTGGGCTGCTGATTGAATATTGTCATAAATCTCCTTTTTTTCGGGGCAAAAACGCAAAGCTCTTTCGTAGTTTAACACTGCTTTTGCAGGTACATGCAAGCGAAAATAGGCATTGCCCGCATCAAAATACGAAGCACAACTTCCATATCCTAAAACATGCAAAGAGTCCCACAAAGTAACCGATAAAGCATAATTCCCATTTTGAAAAGCCTTTTCTGCCTGTGCAGCAAGGCTTTTTTCATTTTGTGCAAATACGAAAAAAGGCAGAAATACAAAAAAACAATACAAATTGACTTTCATAATTTTCAACTTTGAGCTATTTCCGCCATCTCCGAGAGATTTTCTGACGAATAATACGAGGCGAAAACTCATTCATAAAAGAATAGGCTTCTGATTTGTGCAAAATAAGCGTTGTTGCAGCTAATGTGATGGCAAAAATACGCACAATCGGCAATATAAAGTCAAATTTATCGCTAAATTGCATCAATAATAATGGGAAAAATAAAATTGCAATGGCATAGCCAATATGTTCGTACTCAAATAAGAGGTATAATGCCCCGGCAATCATGGCGCAAACAAAGGTTGCTATCGGGTGTAGCACCAACAAAACGCCAATCGCACAAGTGATATCTCGACTTTGATTTGCGGTATTAAAAAGCGGAAAGTTTTGCCCTGCAATCGCAGCCAAGCCAAAAGAGAGCGTAAATATATAGGACTCTAATTCGCCAAACCAAGCCCATTCACTACAACCCCAAAGTGCCAACAAAGAAGCTAATGCGCCTTTTGATACCTCTGCTGCTAATACAACTGCGCCCGTTTTTGCCCCTGCAACTGCCGAAACATTGCGCCACGTGATTGTACCATCTCCATGTTCTCGTATGTCTATGCCAAAAAATAATTTCCCAACCATCCAACCGATTGGCAGTGTACCAATAAAATAGGTGAGAAATGTAAGCAAAAGAACAGTTATATATGTCATAAAATGGTGTATAAATCATTAAGAAATGGTTATGATTTACGCATCAATATACGTAAATGCTCCCTTTTCGTTACGTGAATGTAAGGGCAAAGTAACGCATTTTTTTTATAGGTAAAAAAAATAGTTTTGTAAAAATACTTTTTCACAAAAGGTAATGATTTTTTCACTTACTTTGTTGTTAGAATACAATAAGTAGATTTATGAAATTAGGGTAGAAAATATTTGAAAATTTGGCATCGTTCATTTTTTACGAAATTTAGTTTAAACTTTGCTGTAGCATACGCTTTAGCTTGTGTCAAAACATAGCAACACAAGCTAAAGCGTATGCTACGTTTCCAAAAAGTGTGAAGTACTTATGAAAGATACCGAAAATTTACAAGTATTTATGATAACTTTCAACTACATAAAATACGTGATTATTAGCATTTTAGTTAATTTTTAATTTTACATTACTTGTATTGAGCTTCGCCGAAATATTAATTTTTAATTCCTTAACGTATGTATTTAGACGAAATTCGGGCATATTGCCTTACTAAACCAGAAACAATTGAGGATTTGCCTTTTGATGAAGACACTTTGGTTTTCAAAGTTGTAGGGAAAATATTTCTTTTGACAAATATTTCCGATTGTACAAGTATCAATGTAAAATGTGAACCAGAATATGCCGTAAAACTGCGAGAAGAGTATTCCGAAGTTCAACCTGGTTACCATATGAACAAAAAAATGTGGAATACGGTTTCTTTGAAAGGAAATTTAACTTGGCAATTTCTGCAAGAACTCATAGACCATTCTTATCAACAAGTGGTAAAAGGCTTGAAAAAAGTGGATAGGGAGAGGTTGTCAAAGAGTTAATCAATTAAAATACCCATAAGGGATAAAAAAACGTATCTTTTTTTGAAAAAGTACGTTTATTTGCATAAACAAAGACGTTTAGGACGTTAGGAGGTTGGATTTACTTCATTCACTCGTTGTTTTTTAAGCCTCGCTACTTGCGAGGTTTTTTGATATATAATGGTATAGTTGTGGGTTTGAGTCGAAGATTAGCTTAAAATTCGCAGACTCATTGTAAAACTATATACTAAACTAATTAATGTAAGTTGCGTATGAAAACAATGTTCGTACTGCGATTCTCCAGAATCGCATAAAAAAGTAAACCATTAAGCATACATGTTTTGTCTATAGCCTGCGATTCTGGAGAATCGCAGTACGCTAAAAACAATACGCAATTTACATTAATTATAAACACTTATGAATGAATCAATTATCATATTTGATGGCGTATGTAACTTCTGCAATGGCGCAGTAAATTTTATTTTAGAAAGAGATAAAAAAAACATATTTCGTTTTGCTGCAAATCAAAGTGAGGCGGCAAAAAAATTATTATTAGAAAATAACATTCCATTAGAAACGGAAATCAGTACTATTTTTTTCTTTGAAAATGGCAAATTGTACCAAAAATCGGAAGCGGCTTTGCGAATAGCTAAAAATCTGCCCTTTGCATGGAATTTGTGCTATGCAGGGATGATTGTGCCTGCCTTTTTGCGAAATGTTATCTATGATTTTATTGCCCGAAACCGTTATAAGTGGTTTGGAAAAAAAGAAACTTGTCGTGTACCAAATGCTGCGGAAAGAGGGAAATTTTTAGCATAAAATACGGCTTTTCATGAAAATTAGCTATATTTGCCCCTTAGATTTTCCTTATGGCAAATCTATTAACGATTTATGTTTATCTCTCAAAGACAAAAAACAATTTTATGAAAAAAAAAATTATTCATACGATAGTCCTAATCTCCTCATTTACATATATATACGCACAAGGAACAGAAAATCCGCTTGCAGGTCAAGACTCTATGGTCTTAGAAAATGAACGGATATTTGACATTACAGAGAGCCATAAAGCTCCTCTTCCCTACCCTAATAGAACAGTAAAAACGCCAGATGTAAGTGAAATTCAATATTCTTCCAAAGAATTTCGCTTTGACTTTAAACCCGAAATGCCTGAAATAAAGCCTTCTGCATACAAACCTGATGCAAATGCAGGAAAAAACAGCAAAGAGAATGAAACCGTAGGGCGCAATTATGCCAAAATTGCTTTGGGACAATACCTCACTCCTATGGCAAAA
>JAAFHL010000019.1:0-9755 GCA_013298365.1 Bacteroidota bacterium
TTTTGTGGTAATGCTTGCCGCAGGATATTTGAAGGCAATCGCCCAACGTGGCGTTTTGGACGTATAGCCAATTTCACCTCTCATGCCCACTTCATTTACCTTAATCACAATGCCATCTATGTCATAATCCAAGTCAAAACGCTTGCTTTCCCATTCGTTGATATAGGTCAAAACGGCTTCCATATTCGCACATTGCGCATGATGCCCACTCACTTTGAAGCCCCATTGCTGAAACCTTGCCACATTTTCAAAATCCGTAGCCGCAGATTGTTCTTCATTTGCAATTTGATAGGCAAAAAAAGTAAGCGGTCGCCTCGCAACCTCTGCAGAATCTTGCTGTTTGAGTGCGCCCGAAGTCGCATTTCTCGGATTCATTAGCCTATCTTCCCCATTCAATTCCCTTTCATTATTCCAATCCTCAAAAGCCTTGCGCAGCATCATCACTTCACCCCGAATCTCGATAAAATCGGGAATATCTGCGCCATTGAGTTTGAGGGGAATGGTACGAATGGTTTTGACATTTGCGGTAATTTCATCTCCTTGTACGCCATCACCTCTTGTTACAGCCCGCACCAAAACGCCTTTTTCATAGTGCAAACTCATAGAAACCCCATCAAATTTATGCTCTAAGAAGTAGCTAAAAGGATTTCCACCTGCTAATTTTACCACTTGTTCGTCAAAATTGGTCAAATCTTCTCGAGAATAGCTATTCCCAAGACTGAGCATGGGGCGAATGTGTGTAAAAGCAGGGAAAATTTTGGTTATCTGTCCGCCAACCCGCATTGTAGGGCTGTCTCCTTGCTTGAACTCAGGATGTTTTGCCTCTAAAGCCTCCAATTCTTTGAGCAAAATATCAAATTCGTAATCCGAAATCGTTGGATTATCTAAATTGTAGTAATTGTAATTGTGTTGATTCAGCTCCGAAGTGAGTTGAATGATACGTTTTTGTATGTCCATATTTTATGTTAAATATTGAGTATAATTCGTTCTAATTCAGGATGCGTTTGTACAGAGAATCCTTTTTTTTCTGCTGTAAATTGTTGGCTGACACGCTGCAAATAGTAGCTTGTTTGCTCAAAAGATAGATGTAATTTCAATATTTCTTTGATTAGTTTCTCAAAAAAACGTTGTTTCATCTCCTCATATTGACTCATCATAAAATTATCGGTTTGTGGGTCTTTATGCAGAAGAATCATCTTATCCGTTTTTCGAATTTGATGTATTAAATTTTCGATTCTAATGATAGAAATAGGTTTGATATTTTCCATATAATTTAGCTTATGTGTATGTTTATTTGAATAAATCCTTTAGGATTAATGTTACCTTTTCTATTAGGTTTTGTCTTGGAAAATAAATCTAACCAATACAAACAATCTGTTTGGTAACGAATCATAAAAGGATGTGTTTGTGGATATATTTTTACTGTATAGGTATCTATATTGGGATAATATTTTCTTTTTAGTTCCATAATTTCTTTTTCATACTTCTCAACTATTTGATAATCAATAAAATTAACTAAGTCAATATCTTTAGTTCTCGGCTTATTGGTCGCAAAGCTGCCATTTACCCACTCATAAAAATCAATTCCTAATAATGTTTTTAACTCTTCTGTATAACGGCTATATTCCTCAAAAAGAGAAGCCCTTTGTTCATTAAAAACCAATACTTCTTCAAAGTGTTGTATCTCTATTAAAATCGGCTCATTTGGTGTAATATACCCATATTGATTAAACATATTTATTATTAATCATTAAATCTTGCAAATAATACATGCAAAGATACAAAAAAAAGCAAAAAAAATCTGTTTTGCTAAAAAGAAAACAGATTTTTCTATCAAAACATCAAATATAAGCCTAAGTCCATTTTATTTCTACCCTTTCGGTTGCAGGAGCTTTTGCATTACGAATCGCTACTTGTTGCGCCAGCTTTTGTGCAAGCTCAAAATAGATACTGCCAAGCAAAGTTTTACCATATACTGCCACAGGTGTACCAAAATCGCTGTTTTCGCTAATGCCTTGACGAATTGGGATTTGTGCCAAAAGCTCAGTATTTAAGGCTTGTGCCAAATTTGTGCCGCCTTCTTCCCCAAAGATAAAGTATTTTTTCTCAGGCGCATCATCAGGAATAAAATATGCCATATTTTCGACAACCCCCAAAATTGGCACATTAATTTGCGCACTTTTAAACATTTCTGCCCCTTTTCTTGCATCAGAAACCGCTAATTGCTGTGGTGTTGTAACGACAACTGCCCCCGTAATCGGCAAGGCTTGTACCAATGTAAGGTGAATATCGCCCGTTCCTGGCGGCATATCTATGAGTAAATAGTCAATTTCGCCCCAATGTGTGTCAAAAATAAGCTGACGCAAAGCCTTAGAAGCCATTGCCCCTCGCCAAATAATAGCTTGGTCTTTTGGCACTAATACGCCAATAGACATGAGTTTTACGCCATGTTTTTGGAAAGGAATAAACATATCTTTGCCGTTTACGCCTTCAACTCTTGGTTTTTCGTTTTCAAAACCAAACAAAATTGGCACACTTGGTCCATAAATATCGGCATCTATCAAAGCTACTTTTGCGCCACTTTGCGCCAAAGCAACCGCTAAATTCGCTGCGATTGTAGATTTTCCTACGCCTCCTTTGCCCGAAGAAATGGCAATTACATTTTTTACACTTGGTAAATTTGCGTTATTAGATTGTGTAGTAACATTGGCTGTCATGGTTACAACTACTTCTAAATCAGCACTTACCAAAAGTTTTATGGCATTTATACAAGCATTTCTTATATGCTCTTTCATGGGGCAAGCAGGCGTTGTTAGCACTACCGTAAAACTGACTTTTTTGCCCTCAATCGCCACATCTTTTACCATGCCCAAGGTAACAATGTCTTTTTTGAGGTCAGGGTCATCTACATTGCGAAGTGCATTGAGAATCATTTCTATTGTCATGTTGAGAAGCTGTTTTTATTTAGTGAATAACTTTCCATATATTATTTTTCTCAAAGCCATTCTGTAAGAATCTAGAAAGCATTGCGATTAAAGCATTGTCTGCGGATTCTTGCAGAATGGTTATTTTATATGGTTATTTTATTCCGTTCAACTTATAAAACCTAAATCAGGCAAGATATGTTTTGATTAGTTTTTGAGGTATGCAATAAGTGCTAATTGCAAGTTTTTTCGCAAATCTTTGGGGTTTTCGGGGGCTGCACTGTATATATTCTTGATATCAGGATTTTTGTCAGTCAAAAATTCTAGGTTAGCTTCTTTTCCTTTGAGCAAAAACTCAGGCAAAGCAATAAAATAATACATTTCAGGTCCTATCATATTGCCATTTATCAAGCCATTGTCAAGGTTAGTATAAGCCAAATAGCCGCCTCTGCCTTTGTTTTTCTCGCCTGCTTCCATGATTTTTTTGAGCAAACTGCCTTTCATTTCTACCACTTTTATCGCACCTGCAAAAGGCAAAATACGCACAATGTCATACTCTGTAACCCTTCCTTCTACCACATCATCAATCCGAATAGAACCCGTATTCAAAATAGCCGCATTTGCATTAGGCGCAGCAAACAACATCGCTTTTGTAATCACAGAAGCGATTTCAGTAGGTTGTGTACGCACAATCGCTTCACGAGCGTCCCAAGGTGTTCTCAATTCTGTAACAACAGCATCGGGGTTAATACCTTCTTTGGCAAAACTTTCTGCAGCAATCGCAAGCCATTTATCAACCACTTTTTTGGTTTCTACATCTTCTGCCAAGTTTGCATCTATTGTTATCAATTTAGAAGAAACTTCGGTCTTTTTGGTATCTGTATGGTAGGTAATGGTGTGAACATAAGCCGTTTTGCCATTTGCATCGGCTTTCGTTACAAAAGATTTCCCCACCGTATCTATGGAATTTTCGTGGTCATGTCCGCCCATCCACAAACAAACAGCAGGTTCGAGTGCCGCCATTTTTTTGTCGTCATCTCTATTTTGATGCGTCATGCTTATCAGAACATCAGCTTGCGCTTGTAGGGTAGGAATCATTTTATGCACCACATCAAATTGATTTTCGTGATGCACATAGTCTGGCAACAAAGATTTGAGGGTTGCACTTAACATTGCTACCTTAATACGTGTGCCATCTGTATCAGAAATTTCCCATGTTTTGCTACGTAAAGTAGGAAGGGTATCTTTTCCTTTGATTTGGACAAAAGGTTGGTGGTTTGCGCCTTTTTTTTGGTCAACATTAGTGCCTATCCAAGTAAAATTAGACTCATTTAAGCGTTTTTGCAAATCTTCTTCTTTGAGGTCAAATTCATGATTGCCAAAGGTTACATATTCTAAACCTGCAACATTTAGTACTTCTACCATTTGTTTGCCATTGATGCGTTCTCCATCATGTTTCAATGTCCCCAAAGCAGAAGGATTGAGGAAATCGCCCGCAAGCATAAAATAGGTATTAGGATTCTTGGCTTTTAATTGTTTGTACAAAGTGGCAATCCTTGCCAAACCGCCTATACGCCCATTCTCCAAGGGGGTAATTTCGTACACATCATTTACTTGTAAAATCTGAAATGAGATTTTTTTGTCATCTTTGTTCTTGGTGTCAGCCGTATTGCGAAACAAGCTGCAAGAAGCTAAAAAGAGAAATGGGATAAATAATAATGGTAATCTTCTCATCATAAAATAAGTTGTATTAAAATCTGGGATAAAAGTAAGGCTAAATTGGGAAATAGTATCAATACAAAACATTTTTCTTGATTTTTTTATATCTTTGCTGACAAAACAGTTTTTTCATCAATACAAAATGGCAAAAAATACTAAAACGAATCCTCCCCAAGGTAAAACGATGGCTGCTGAAAGCCCTCAAAGCTCAAATCTACCCCATATTCCCATAGCACTTATCATAAGTATGGGCATTATATGTTGCACATATACATTACGGGTAATGGACCCCGTACTTATTCCTAAATTTTTGGGATATAGTATTTTTATCTTGGGGCTATTTATATGGCTTGTTTTCAAGGGAAAAACACAGGATTTGAGCGAATTATTCGCACAAAATGCTCTTTTATGGACTTCTTCCGCCTATATTTTGCTATCAGGGATTATCGGCATTTATTGGGCTTCGATGCTGGGAGACGGACTATTAGAGTGGGGAAAATGGGCTTTGGGCGCATTAGGCATGTGGGGAATTGTGGCTTTTTATCGCAAAAAGGAAAATTTTAGGGATATGCTCTGCCAAACGACAAGTATATTTACGCTTATTGCTTGCTTATTTGCCTTATCAGATACTTCTAAATTGCTAGTAGCCAATAACTTAACCCATGCCACCTCTTATTCTATCAATTCTTTATTTGGACATAAAAATATTTTTAGTGAGGTACTCTTTTTAATGTTGCCCTTCAATTTATATACGGTGTTTTACGGAAAAAAAGGGTTTCGAGTAATAGCTGGCATTTCCGCAGTACTCTCCCTCATTTTTATGATTGCCCTCCTTTCTCGTGCAATATGGATAGCACTCGCCCTTTCGACTGCTATTACAGGCTTCATTTACCTTATCCATATTTTTAACAAAAAAGAAAACAAAGCGGAACAACTCAAAAAAATCGGCATATTTATGGGAATAGGCATTGCCATTGTCGCAACATCTTTGGGTTTATATGCCGCCCTTAGCAAAGGTGATGCGATTCAGCGACAATTTGCTTCAATTACCAATATTCATCATAGTGCAAATGAAGACAGGCTGAAAAAGTGGGAACAAACTTGGCAATTATTTGAGGAACAGCCCCTTACAG
Source organism: Bacteroidota bacterium (assembly GCA_013298365.1). Classification (GTDB taxonomy): domain Bacteria; phylum Bacteroidota; class Bacteroidia; order J057; family J057; genus JAAFHL01. The sequence continues at coordinate 5,777 of JAAFHL010000019.1, forward strand.
GCATAGGCTTAGGTGATTGGAAAGTGGAAATATTACGTTTTATCACCAAAAATTCGGAAGTAGAGCAAGGCAAACTTTTTTTTCAACGCCCACACAATGACTATCTATGGGTGTTGTCAGAAACAGGTATTTTTGCGTTTATTGCCTATCTAAGTATTTTTGTGGCAGCCATTATGACTATTTTTCGCCTATTAAAACGTACAGAAAATGTGGCTACGCAAAATTGGCTTTATTTACTACTACATGCCGTAATAGGCTATTTAATATTTTCGACTTTTGCTTTTCCAAAAGAAAGAATTGAAGAGATATTTTTCTTGCACCTCATTTTTGCAGCGATTTTGTATGAAAATGACCTTATTTTTTCCGTAGAAAAAGAAAAAACGTCTCATTTTTTTTCCATACTTACTTATATAGGCATTGCCATGGCAAGTCTTTGTGTGTATGTTGGCTATGAGCGTTTTAATGGGGAAATAGAACTTCGTCAATTTGAGATAAATAATAAGGCTGGCAAATTTGATGCAGCCCTAAAAAACGCTGAAAATGCCTACCGCCCCATGTTAAAAATGGACCCGATAAGCACGCCCATTCGTTTTTTTAGTGGCACACTTCATTTACAAATGAAAAAATATCCTGCTGCCAAAGAACATTTAGAAGCCGCCCATAAACTGTCGCCTCACCATGTGCAGGTGATGAATAATCTTGCAGGGCTGTATTTTATGACAAATAAAACCGAAGAATCCCGTAAGTTATATGAAAAAGTGTTGCTTTATGCACCTAAATACGAAGATGCTTTATTGAGTCTTGCAGCCATTTCTTTTAATGCCAAAAAAACGGAAAAAGCCTTCAATTATCTTTGCAAAATAGATACAGCAAGTACAAATCCTCGTTATCAACAATATTTTAAGAGTATTTTTGCGACCATGAAGCAGTTGGTTTTATCCAAAATTACTGAGCCTCAACTCATTGCAAAAGTAAACCAAATTTTTTCGCAAAAAATATGGTACAGCCAAATTGATAAACGAGCCGCACAAGCAAAGCGAAATTTTGCACAACAAACCATAGCCGAAGCTATTATGGAACTCCTTAGAAATAAGGAAGTGAGTGCTGAGGAAGCTCAAGTTTGGAAGGACAAGTATAACATCAAAGATTAAGGCTTGATTTTTCCAAAACAAAAAGCAAAAGTGGCTGTTTCATGGTAAATTCAATGCATTTATGATGACATACAAAGCGATGTATGGTGAGCGGTCAAATATTGCAGCGAAAAGTATCGTAGAAATGTAAAATTAGCAATAATTATGAAAAATTATCTCATTATTGGGGCATCAAAAGGTATCGGTTTTGCCACAGCACAACTCCTTCAACATGAGGCGAATATATATACTGTATCTCGTAGCGAAATGCCAGACCCGTCTATCAATAGCGGACAGCACTTTGTGATGAACATTGTCAAAGACGATTTACAGTTATTGGACAGCCTACCAAGTGAGTTGCATGGCGTTGTATATTGTCCTGGTAGTATCAACCTCAAATCCTTTAATCGCTTGACAGAAGCAGACTTTTTGAGCGATTTTCAGCAAAATGTTTGGGGCGCAGTACGAGTCATTCAATATTGTTTGCCTCGCCTCAAAAAAGCGAAAGGTAGTAGCATTGTATTGTATAGTACCGTTGCGGTACAAACAGGTATGACGTTTCATAGTTCGATTGCCGTAGCAAAAGCAGGGGTTGAGGGCTTAGGACGATCACTTGCTGCAGAGTTTGCAGGTGTCAATATTCGAGTAAATGTGATTGCGCCTTCGCTTACGGATACGCCGCTTGCGGCAAATTTGCTTAATACGCCCGAAAAAATAGAAGGTGCAAGTAAGAGAAATCCGCTTCAACGAATTGGTACTGCGGCAGATATGGCAGAGATGACTGCCTTTTTGTTGTCCGAAAAAGCAAGTTGGATGACAGGACAGGTGATACATATTGATGGGGGAATGGGTAGCATACGTTGATACGGTTGGTAGATGAAATAAAAACACCTCTCATTTTTTGAAAAATGAAAGGCGTTTTTTGTTTAACGGGACTTAGGCTATTAGATAAAGATGGTTCTTCGAAAGTTATTACGGTACTTGCCCACATTCAGTTAAAACTCTGAGGCATAGTGCCTGAAAATCTACATATCCAAAAGACCTGCGAATGATGCTTCTAATATGATTATTAGTACCTTCCATAGCCGCATTTGTTACCCGATTTGTGAAGAAGTTTACGACTTTATCCTTCCAATTAGTAACTGTTACAAGAAATTTAGCGAGTGCTTTAGAAGCTATTTTTTCCGCTTTTAGCTGCCAAGTGTTAAGTGCTTCTAGCCCTATCTCTATAGAATAATCTGCCTTGAAAATAGCTTTTAACGCTATCCTTAAGTTGTAAATATCGCTTAATTTTGGGGAGATTTTGAACGCATCTTCTAATTTTTTTTCTGCTTCTGCATCAAGGTTTTCGGGGGTTTGGAGCAAAGTCCATTTGATGTTTTTTAAGGCTTCATCCTCTGGAAATTCTTTGCGTGCGGCTTTGCGCTCGCTGCTCATAAAGATGAGCCTCATAACGAGTTGTAAGTCCATGATTACCATGTAAAATCTCTATATCTTCTGTAAAATATCGCACACAATCCTGACACTCAAACTGACGATTTTCTATCTGTAAATACGTCTTACGTCCTAAAATAGCTAAATCTCGAACAACACGAGAAGTGTAGCAACGAACTCTTTTTGTTTCAATTCCACAAACAGGACAAAAGCCGCTAGCAGTTACACACTTTAAAATGATAGTAACTCGTTTTTCGCTAAAAGAAGAGTCTAAAACCTCCCTATTCGGTAGGTTTAGAAGCCCGTCTATATCTATTTCCATAATGACGCTAAATTACACTTTTTTTCTAATCCGTAATAACTTTCGAAGAACCTTAAATGATAATACAAAGTTCGATGTTTCGTATATAACGATACGTGATAAAAATCACATTGAATGTTTTTTTGCAAAATTTTTTTTGAGATGCAACCTCTTTTCAAATCGTCTCGTCCCTCTTAATGTAATTACCCTTTATTGGGAGATTTTACAAAATGTCTATTATATACCCAGTTATTTGGGGAAGTTTATGTAATGGATTACATTTCATTTTTAACATTCATCATTTATTCCATTTTTTATGAAAAAATTATTGTTTTCGCTTTTTGTATGCTTTATATTTGCTGCTTGTGATAGGGTTGATACTTTAAAACCAGACCCAAATGAAAATGTTCCTGATGCGGTTGTCAATTCAATTAAGGCATCATTTAAAGATGCTGCGGATTTGACCGTTATTATTTTGAAGAAAGATGAGTTATATGAAGTGAATTTTGTGTCAGAAAAAAGCAACTATGAAGCCATTGTTTCCGAACAAGGCAACATGAAAGAGCTTCGTATTCAGGCAAAAACGCTTGCTGTTTCACCTAACATACAAGCCTATTTAGATGCAAATTTCCCAGATGCTACCCTCAATCAAATTGATGAGGATTTAGACCCAAATGACAAAACGACTGTTGTAGGTTATTGGGTGTATATTACCACAACTGATGCAAAAACATATCAACTCTATTTTGATACTTTGGGGGCTTTTGTTTCACAAATAGAAATTACCAACACAAGTACAAATGACATGAGTAAATATGTCATTACCGCAAATGATTTGCCTGCTGCAATCGCTACTTATTTGGATAATAATCACAGTGGTTATACTTTTTCTGATGGTGTTGCGCTTGTGATAGGCAATGTAACTACTTATATGATAAGCATTAATTACAATGGTTTGGTATATTACTATGAATTTAATGCTGATGCAACAATTATTTGGTCAAGCTCTTTTGACCCAAATAGTGGCACAAATCCTGGTGGTGGCAGCAATTCTAGTTTTAGTGATTATACAGATGTTAGTCAAATTCCTGCGACAATTACTGACTATTTAAAC
>JAAFHL010000019.1:9765-26555 GCA_013298365.1 Bacteroidota bacterium
TAAACCAAAATTTTGGGGGTTGGCAATTCCAAAAAGGTTTTGAAGAAAGCGATAATGGCACGCCGATTCGCTATGTAATCGTGATGCTCGTAGGAAATGTAACCTATTATGTAGAATTTGACGGGGCAATGCAATTTGTGGGTGCAACACAATATTAAGCGATATTGTTTCTTGAAAAATTATTGCGGGATTGTAGCATACGCTTTAGCTTGTGCTTTATTAAACGCAGGCTAATGCATACGCTACAAACGAAACCCATATAAATTTTCGGAGAACTACGATTTTTAACCTATCTTGCTGTTCATGCCATATTCAGAAAAAAAGGAAATGATAGATTGGGTGCGTGGCTGTCAGCAGCAAAATCCGCAAGCACAAGCCGCTTTTTATAATCATTATAAAAGGCGGTTTTTGGGGATTTGCAGACGATATGCTCATACGACTTTTGAGGCAGAGGATATTTTTCAAGAAGCATTTATCAAGGTTTTTAAGCAGATACATCAGTTAAAAACGCCAGAAACAGTAAGCATTTGGATTAAATCTATCCTTATTCGTACAGCAATAGATTATTTTAGAAAAAATAGTGCCTTCTATGTATATGAAAATGCAGAAGAGGACACTAATTTAATCGAAAGTGAAGCAGATTTTAGTATTTTAGATGTATTGGAAAAGGAACAAGTCTTATCTATTATCATGAAAATGCCCGAAGGCTACCGTTTAATCTTAAATTTATATTTAATAGATGGCTATGAACATGCTGAAATCGCAGAGATGTTGGGGATTTCGGTAGGAACTTCAAAATCACAGCTAAGTCGTGCCAAAGACTATTTACGCAAACAACTTCACGCAATTGACCTCAAAAAATATGAAAACGGATAAGGAATTACGGCAAAAAATGGCTGAAATGTTTGAGGACATGGAGGCAGAACCTCAAATAGAAAGTTGGGAAAAGATTGCGAATGAGATTCGTCCACAAGCAAAAAAACGCCTTCCTTTGTGGGTATTGTGTGCTTTTTTTGCCCTTTTGTTGGGCGGAATAGGTGGAGTATTTTATAAGTTGTATGTTTTACCTTCCGCAAATCCGATTGTTTCTCCCAAATCTGCGAAGACAAAACCTCCTATTATTTTGGCAGAAAAATGTGAAGAAACGCCTGTAAAAATCTTTGTTTCGCCTAAAAAAGAAGCGAAAAACAGCACTTTTCCTGCTACAAAAAATAAATCTGTAAATTCCACTTCCTCTACCCTACATGAAAATAAGCCCACAATTTTGCCAGAAAAAGAACTAATTTCTGCCCTCAAAATCGAAAAAGAAGAAATGATTGAAAACCAAGTTGTTAAATCTCATTCTCACATTTATTACCCCAAATATACCGAAATACGGAAAAGCTCCAGAGTTGAAAATCAATTAGGTAGTATTTATGAAAGTGAGTCATATTTATTATCTTTACGTCGTTCATCTAAGTATCAGGATATAAAAATCTATGTTTCTACACCCAAGCACAAACAGAAAAAAGGCTATTTTACAGCAAATATTAGCACGCATGCCGCTTTTCAGTTGATGCAAGAACAAGCAAATCCGAATTATCGGGTAGGAAAAGTGAATCTTTTGCCTACTTTTGATGCAAAAAGGTTGGGCTTTTCGGCGGCTTTTGCCTATCAAACGCCGATTTCCTTGCATAGCGAAATGCGCTTGGGCTTAGTCGCTACTTCCCTTCCACAAAATGCTTCGTATCAAATTGAAAATAAACATGTTTTTGTGGTGCAGAACTTGCCAAATGACAGTTATCTTGTTGCGAGAAAGGCACTTGATTATCAAAAACAAGAACAACTTTGGTTTGTAGGGGCAGAAATGGCTTATAAACGCCTGTTTTATATCGGCAATAAAAAAATAGGGAGCTTTGTGGGCGGAGAAATAAGCGGAGAATTGCGGCATTTACAGCTTGCTTATTGGCTCAATGCTGGGGCAGAAATTCCGATAGGCTATGGCTTACAACTTGTTCCTGCCTGCAAATTTCAACTCAATCGCCAAATTGACGCCAATGATTTGATGAAAACCCGTTTATATAGCATTGGTTTAGGGCTAAATTATCATTGGAAATGAACTGTACAAAAGGATAATTTAAGGTAATAGAACATTCAAAGTCGTAAGCCAAATTCTTTTCTGAAAAACAGCTTTATTTCCTTGTTGAAAAATATGTTGATAGCCAGAAATCAAGTCAAGCCATTTATCTTGAAACTCAAAAGCGGCATAGATTCTATTTTGGTCAAATCCTGTTTTTGCTTTTTGGATTTTGAAAAAAACTCATTCATTAAAAATAGCTTTCCTTTCTCATGCTCATGCAGTTTAAAAATAGGCAAAGTAAAGGCATTTTGCAAGCAATAACGATGTTGAATTACGGCATTGTGCTTATTCCATTGAATAAAACGAGCCTCATACGTCAAGCGATTTTTGTTGCTGATTTTTGAAAAATGTAAGACTTTTACGCATGCACCATATGGTTCTAAGTTCTTGAGAATGAGATAACTGTGAAAAATCGTCCAAAATGTCGGTGTTTGCAACATAAGCAATCGGCGCAGCATTAATTGTCCAGTTTTTAGGTAATTTGTAAAAAGCCCAAAAACGCAAGGAGTAAGCTAAGTCTTTATGAAATAGGTTTATATTGTCGCTGATTCGATAATTGGCTTGACTACGATATTGAATATCTGTGCCTATCGTCCGTGTAGCATTGAGCGTTTTCGTAACGTTTAATTTTGTTCACAATTCGGCTCTATTTTGACTAAAAGCCCCAAAACTTGTGTGTAATAGTAAGAAAAAGAAGAATAAGCGTTTCATGCCATAAAAGTAGGGGTTAAAAAAGGACCCAGCGTGATAAATGTTACAATATGTAGTATTTTTCTAAAAATCTGATAAAATAAGGCTATGTGATAAACTCTGTGTAAAGAAGGTTTTTCAATGTTTTATCACTAAGAAAGAAAGAACACAAAGACTAGAAAACCATATACTTAGTGTTCCTTTGTGTCTTAGTGGTTTTATCTGATTATTTATTTTACAGTGTACTAAAGACTATTTTTTTCTATCTAAATTGATAATCTACGCCACTCACTTGCGTAAGCAAGGTTTCAGGAGCATCTAATATTTGCGCATTTTTAGACGGAGTAGGCGTTACAGGTGAGTTTGCCGCCAAATATTCAATCATCAAACTATGCAAAGTGGCATCTGTATTTTTTGCCTCTAAAACGCCTTTCATTCTGCACAACATATCCGCAGGGTCGCCATCTCTTTCGCAAGCCAAAATGCTATAAAGTGCCTCATTTTCAAGGTTCTTTCCTTTTATGGTAACACTTTGTATTCTTTTTCCCATTTCGGCAAAAGCATTAAAATGAACTTCCATGCCTTTAAATTTCACCACCCAGCCCCCAAAACGCTTGGACGCATCTTTGGCAAACACATTGTTTAATTCTTTTTCGAGCCATTCTCGCAACTGCTTTCCACTTGCTTTTGCCGTTCTTACAGTGCTATCTACGGGCAGCATGTCAAAAATATAGCCATTTGTAATCGGAATATTACCTGTGCTGTCGGGCGTTGTGCGAGGCGGACAAAAACGAAATCCGTTTGACAACACAATATCTATTTCAGGGAATTTCCAATGTAAACCATTCAAAATCAAGGTATCAATCGGGTTTTCTACTACAAAATAACGATACAGTGGAATCGTGCTATACCCTATCACTTTGTTAATCTCTTGCTGATAGGTGCTTTCATTTTCCACCAATAATTGTTGAATTTTTTTGTCTGCCTTGATTTTGGGAGAATGAACTTCTAATAAGGCATAACTATCATTTGTTACTTTGCCATTTTCGATGGTCAAATCCAATTTTCCAATAAAAGAGCCAAAAGCACCTGGCTCTACCACTTTGGCATATTTGCATACAATGGGTTTGCGCACTCGCTCGTGTGTATCGCCGCCCAAAATATAACTAACGCCCTCACATTCAGGCATATTTGCCAAAGCAATCTGTTGCGATAAACCCAAATGTGCAATAATAATGATAAACGCACATTGTTCTTGATTTTTTAACACATCTACATAGTGCGCTAAATTTTCTTCGGGCTTGGTATAAATAATGCCTTTGCTATAATTTGGGCTTTGTCTAATGGGAACAAGCGGGTCTGTATAGCCCAAAAAACCGATTTTTGCCTCTGCAATATGCCAAATATGATAGGGCTGAAAAACAAGTTCGCCTTTTTTTCCTTCCCCCAAATCGTGATACATATTGGTACAAATCTTGGGTGCATTGAGTGAACCCATCAAAGTTTGCATATTTTTTTTGCCATAAATCACCTCCCAATTGCCTGGCAAATACAAATCATAATCCATCGCATTGAGAATCGGGACAAATGCCTTACCTGTCGTTTTTACACTCAATTCGCTGCCCTGAAACATGTCGCCTGTATCTAGGGTAAAAGTATTCGGGTTTTGCTTTTTGAGCTGATTCAGCATCGTTGCCATATACGCATAGCCGCCAGATTTGCGAAAAACAGCCTTATCATTTTCCCAAAATAGCTCATCATGTGGGTGAATTTGGCAATGCACATCAGTGGTTTGCAAAATAGAAATGGTCATAATGCCTTTTTTTTCGTCATTTCCTTTTTCGCAAGGGGCATTTTCTTCCTGCACTGGATTTGCCAAGATAGCACTGGGATTAAGGGCTGCACCTAAGCCCAAAACACCTACAGATTTTAAAAAATTTCTGCGATTATTGTTATTCATTGTGCGTCATTGTTTGTAATAAAGCAGTTTAAAAGGCTCGAATATAGCCTTTTTTGCTGAACTTGGTTTATTTTTGGCAAAGCTAATCGAAATTATAGACGGTTTATGTGATTTTTGTTACAACAAAAAAAGAAATATACAACAGTATTTTTTTAACCGTATATGGAATGAAAAATAAATAATTAGCCAATGTTCCCGCAAAGAAAAAAAGGAGCAAAGCCGCACTTGTAGTGAGAGGAGAACGCCTGTTTTCCAAGCCTTTGTACTATCCTTGACAAAGCGATGCAAACGCACAAGCAAGCGGCTTAAAATCTGCGGAAAGCAAGCATGAAATAGGGCTGAATAGTGCGGATAATGTGGTAAGTAAATGTTTTTCTCATTTTTTTAATAGCCATGCAAAAAGCATCAATAAAAAATATAAGCGTACAGGCGCATTGTTTGAATCGCCTTTTTCCACATTTAGACCGTTGTAGCTATTGCCAAACCTAAAAAACATACTTATTCACAAATTTTTCTAACCCTTCTTGATAGCCTACACTCAAGGTCTCCCAACGCCATTTGCCATAGCGTACAAACAAACGCCCTAATTCTATAGACGTTTCATGGGGAAAAGAAGTGGCAAGATGATAGGTATTTAAGGTTTTGCTTGTGTCTGTTTCTTCCAGATTTACCTGCACATTCGGGATTTTTCCAAAGCATTGATTTCTATTTGCAGCCTCATAAAGACTCACAATAAGGTAAATCTCCTCTATTTCGGTCGCTACTTTGCTCAAATCTATGTCAAAAAATTTGCATTGAAGTCCGCCCTGTTTTTCCTGTGCATACTTCACCGCCCCATCTGCTGAAACCAAATTGTGATAATACACCATATAGTTTTCATTGGGAATATACTTATCATTTGCCAGCATAAAAGCGGTTATATCTATATCAAAAGCGGCTAAATCGCTGTATGTCAAACTAATACGAAGGTGTTGCATGGCGTTTGGGGATTATTTTTTGTGTATTATACAAAGCGGATTCTTGCTTTTTTGGTAATTTTCCAAATACTGCCTATCTGTTCAAGCTGTCCATCTTGCAAAGTCTCAATACGATTGCCCGAAATGGGGCTATTGTCATAATCGCAGGCTGTACGCAGATAATAACCTGGGTCAGATAAGGCATACGCCTGCGCATCGGCATGTGTGCAGATTCGATAAGCCGCTACGATTGTAGATGTGAGAATAAGTTCATAAATGGTTTCAGCACTTTCGGAATACATCAAGCCTGATACCGAAAAGCCTTCTGAATTGTCCATATATAAGGCATATCTGCGCTCAAAATTATCGTTTATTTTTTTAGGAACAGATGGATTAATAATGGGCATAGCATCTTCCTTCGGACGATAATTGTCTTCGGGTTCTATTGCACGTTTTTTCACAAAGATTTTCGTCTCATTTTCTATATTTTTTGCCAATTCTTGCGCCTGTTGTTGTTTCAACAAGTGTACATCTTCTTCCAAAGAAGAAGTTTTTTGGATTAAGACCCCGATTTGGTCCCTCATTTGCTTCAAAATAGCAATCAAATCTTCATCGCCTAATTTTTCTAATAGTTCGTTTTTCATATTTTGTGCTGACTGTGTTGGATTAGCTATAATAGGTATAGATGGTTTTTGAGATACTTTGTAGGCAAGCCAAAGACAAAAAAGGCTAAGCACGCCTAACATAAGGTAAATAGTATAAGGAATATCGTTTTTTGTAGCAATAGGAATGACAACTTGGGGCGGATTTTGGATTTCTTCTTCGGGAGAAATCAAAGTATCAGGCATATTGGAAACAGGTGCATCTTCTTCAATAGAAGTACTAGCCGTAGTTTCGCCATTTCCCGCCGTATTTATTGCCATATATGCCGCCTTAATTTCTCCAATAAGGGTAATTAACTCGGCTTGTGGACAGCCATTTTTTTGGTTTCGGATAAAATCACAGCTTTTGATAATTTTATCTACATTGGGTTTTGCCCATATCAAATCATTCAAATTATGAACGGCAGCCTTTGTTGTTTTTTCACAGACAACCGATTCTCTATACTTTTTCTCCTCATCTTGCAAGCGTTTTTTAAAGGCATTATAATCCTGTGCAAGTACATCATACATGCCAAAACCTACCATACAAAAGTACAGCAATATTCCTTTATTTAGTACTTGAAAAGCTCTTTTCATGAAATCTAAAACCACATATATAGGTGATGCAAAGATAAAGAAAAAAAAGGATTTCCGGATAAGATTTTCATAAAAAAGCCTTTTTTTGTTTGCGAAAATAAAAATCAATCATTTGAACACGTAAGATGATAAAAAAATAATTCGGAAATAATGTAAGCGTTTCTTATCTTTGTATCGTTCTATGAAAAGAAGAAAAATTCAATCGCCTTCTATTTCTGCGAAAATCTGTTTTATCTCATATCTTTTTCCAACCAACATCTACTTATTATGAAACGCTATTTTCTGTATGTCATTTTCTCTTGCCTTTTGTGCTGCACTACTATGGCACAAATCAACTATTTGCAAATTACCAATGCTTATTTTACTGATACTACGGGTACACCTATCACAAATCTTACACAATCGCAGGTAGTCAAGTATAATTTAACCATTAAAAATTTGGCTCAATTAGGGACAGTTGCATTTAATGATTCGCTTTATTTGATGTGTCAAATCAATCCCAACAACACATTTCCCTTATATTTGGCAAATCAAGTAAGTATATTGATTAACCCACAAGATACCATCAGTTTGGCGTTTAGCGATACGGTTACTTTGGCTCGCTACGGCGGTGGTGGCGGTGGCACGATTGTAATATGGCCCGTAACTAATAGCGTGATGTTTGCAACGAAAGATTCATTCTTACTGCCATATATCTATGTAGGCGTAGAAAATGTCTTTACAGGCAAGGCTTCTTTGTGGGATATTTATCCAAATCCTACGCAAAAAGCTCTTTATATAAAAAATCTTGAAGCCAAAAATCAGATTGAATACGTAAGAATTTTTAATACTAATGGCATGTTAATAAAAGAAAAAACAAATGACTGCGCAGAAATAGATGTTTCTGATTTGGCAGAAGGAATTTATTTTCTGCTCATTTATGACAAAGTAGGTAAACAAGGTGTTTATAAGATACAAGTTAGGAAAAAAGAATGATTTTTTTGCGAAAGTCATTTTTAGGAGACAGAATATAGCATAGTATTTCGTTCCCTTAGCATTTAACCCTCCCGTTTTTTGTCTTCTGACAAAAAACGCCCTTCCAAGAGAGAGGGCTTTTGATAGTGAGGCTTTTAGCCTACAAATCAAAAGCCCTCTTGGGAGGGCAGCAAAAATGCTGGCAGTTTTGCGGGTGAGTTAAACGCCAAGATGAACAGAATTTTACTTTTGCAAGAAGTCTAATAACATAATTCAGATGATATATTTAGATTACAATGCCACAACACCCACTGACGAGCGTGTCTTAGCCGAAATGTTGCCTTATTTTTCGCAAAAATTTGGCAATGCTGCAAGCAATACACACCCTTTTGGCTGGGAGGCTTCCGAAGCCGTCAAACAAGCTCGTGAGCAAGTCGCAGCAGCGGTTGGCGCAACGTCTTCGGAAATTATATTCACTTCGGGCGCAACAGAATCCATTAATATTGCGCTCAAAGGTGTGGCAGAAATGTATGCAGATGTAGGAAATCATATCATTACCTGCAAAACAGAGCATAAAGCAGAATCATAGATTTAACGGAATTGGAAAATGCTTTTACCCCCCAAACCATTTTGGTCTGCATCATGTATGCCAATAACGAAACGGGTGTATTGCAGCCCATTCAAGCAATTTCGGAAATCACCCACCAAAAAGGTGCAATTTTTATGTCAGATTGTGTGCAAGCACTAGGGAAAATCCACGTCAATGTCCAGGATTTGGGCATTGATGTGATGCCTATTTCTGCCCACAAAATCTATGGACCAAAAGGTGTAGGCGCATTATATATACGTCGCAGAAGCCCACGAGTTTCCCTTACCGCCTTGCTACATGGTGGTGGACACGAAAAAGGCTTGCGAAGTGGCACGCTCAATGTACCTGGCATTGTGGGCTTGGGAAAGGCGATAGAAATTGCAGAATCTGAAATAGAACATTTTCATTTTTTGGAGGATTTGAGAAATAAGTTAGAAAGTAGTTTGTTAAATATATCCGATGTAGTGAGAAATGGTGACAAATATCTTCGTTTGCCTTCTGTTTCAAACCTTTCTTTTGGCAAGCTCAAAGCCGATTCCCTCATTATGAAATTTCCGACAATTGCGCTTTCAACAGGTTCTGCTTGCACTTCAGCCCTTATTTCTCCTTCTCATGTGCTGGCAGCTATGGGTTTTTCGGAAGAAAGATGTTATGCTTCCATTCGTTTTTCTTTGGGGAAAAATAGCACAATCGCAGAAATAGATGCTACGATTCAGGCATTTACACATTTGCTTGGGAGATAAAAAAACCTGACTTTTTGTTAAAAAAATACTTGAATAAAAAGCTACATTTTACCACAAAGTTCTCAAATAATTCACAAAGAACACAAAGATTTATCAAAAGTAAGCTACTTTGTGTTCCTTGTGTGGGCTTTTCTTTGTGAACTTTGTGGTTTTATTTTTTATGAGAATACCATGAATAAATAAGTACCTGTTTGGCAAATAAAACCAATTCTCCTATCTTTGGCGATTAAATGATGCTCACAAAAAAATGAATACACCATATCCCATATATATAGGTAACGATATTTTTCCACAACTTGAAAAGGAGATTGCCGCCGAAAACTATACACAAGTCATTGTTTTGGCAGATGAAAATACCTATCGAGATTGCTATCCATTCCTCGTTTCTTATTTGCCCAAACATCAAGTGATTCCTATTTTAGCAGGAGAAAAACATAAAACCCTTTCTACTTGCGAAAAAATATGGGCTTTATTGAGTGAGTTAGCAGTAGATAGAAAAGCCCTAATAATTAACTTAGGCGGTGGCGTTGTGGGCGACTTAGGTGGCTTTGTAGCAGCGGTTTACAAGCGTGGAATTGCCTTTATGCAAGTGCCTACTACGCTCTTAGCGATGTGCGATGCAAGTGTAGGTGGCAAAGTGGGCATTGATTTTTTAGCCGCAAAAAATCAATTAGGTTTGTTTTCTATGCCAAAAGCGGTGTATATTTGCCCCAAGTTTCTGAATACTTTGCCACAAAGAGAATGGATTTCGGGTTTTGCTGAAGTCATTAAACATTATTTGATTGCAGATTATTTGGGTTGGAAAAAGCTAAAGACCTTGTCTTTGAATGAAATAGAAGTAGAATCCTTGATTCGACATGCTGTAAATATCAAAGCAACGATTGTGGCGCAGGACATGAACGAGCAGCATATTCGCAAATCACTTAACTTTGGTCATACGATTGGACATGCGATAGAAAGTTATTTTTTGGGATTTGATGGCGAAAAAGTGCTGCATGGGGAGGCGGTTGCTATTGGAATGATTTGCGAATCTCATATTTCTTTTCAAAAAGGTTTGCTTACCGAAAAAGAATTAATCGAAATTTCCTCGTATATTCGCACACATTTTAGGCATCACTCCATTCCATTCTTTACGTATTCACACATCTTTGATTTGATGTTGCAAGATAAAAAAAATCAAAATTATCTCATTTTAGGTGTTTTATTAAAAGGAATAGGGCAGGTCAAAATCAATGAAATCATTTCTTTTGAAAATTTTGTAGAAAGTATGAATTATTATCAAAAAAAATGAAAAATCATTTGTTTTCAAAAAAAATGCCTATTTTTGTACTATAAATTGTCATCAGTAGCAATTCACTGATAACGGTTCTTTGTTCACTGATAACCATATTTTTTATGAAAGTAGAAAAAAGCACACATGAGCGATATACGCTGCTCTGTTTATTAGAAGAGAAAATACATTCATTAAACGCACCTGAGCTTAAAAGTGAATTTGTTTTCCTTAACACAAGTGGTGTACGCAACATAATTGTCAATCTTAAAAATGTTGCTCACATAGATAGTTCAGGGCTAAGTGCTATCCTTGTTGGCAATCGTATTTGTAGTGAAGACGGAGGCGTACTTGTGCTTTGTCATTTGACTGAGCATGTCGAAAAATTAATAAACATCTCAAAACTCAACGATACACTCAATATCATTCCTACCGAAGAGGAAGCTATTAGCGAAGTCATCATGGCGGACATTGAGGCAGATTTGTTGGCAGAAGGAGATGCAACAACAACAGTAACTAACGCATAAATTTACACCTATAACCCATAAAACGTAATCTTAGATATGTTTAGATTGGAAGACTCATTTGAAGACGACCTCTTAGAGGACGACGATTTAGAAGACATCGACAATGAAGAAGAAGATGATGACTTCATGGATGACGATGACGCTTATAGTGATATTGACGAGGAGGACTTAGCTGACCTTAGCGATGATATCGAATATAATGACGAGCTTGTTGATGACCCATTTGGGGACGACGATGATGATGATTTTGACGATGATGATTTCGACGACGATTTCGTATAGTGTCAAGGCAACAAATTCGTTGAATAGACTTATTTTGCCTACAAGGAATATCTTATGCCTTGTAGGTATTTTTTGTTTTTTAGTACAAGGTTTTAACGCTTCCCATCTGTTATGCACCTTATATGTTTCATCTACAAGTATTAGGCACATCTTCTGCAATGCCCATTCCTGGTCGAGGCACGACTGCCCAAGTCCTTACTTACAATGACAAGCATTACCTCATAGATTGTGGCGAAGGTACTCAAACTCAAATGATGCGTTTTAAGACAAAAATGCACCGTTTAGACGCTTTGTTTATTTCGCACCTGCATGGCGACCATATTTTGGGCTTGCCGGGTTTGTTGAGTTCTTTTAGTTTGGAAGGAAGAGAAAAAGCCCTCAAAATTTATGCGCCTGCGGCAATCAAAACCTTGTTAGACACGGTTTTTCAGCTCACATATAGCTATCTTTCTTATCCTATAGAAATTATCCCGCTCGAAGATTTTCAAGTGGGAAATGTTGTATTTGAAACAGATAGCTTGGAAGTGAGGCTTTTACCTTTGAAACATCGTATTTATTGTAGGGGATTTTTGTTTAAGGAAATTAACAAAAAACCAAAATTCGATTTTTACAAAGCAAAAGCCCTTGATATTCCCAATAATTATTTTCATCTCCTCAAATTAGGCAATAATATCACCCTTGAAGATGGTACTTTTATTCAGGCAGAACAAGTACTAAATCCCCCAGATTTACCCAAATCTTTTGCATATTGTTCAGACACAGCCTTTTATCCTGACCTAATTCCCCATATAGTAGGCGTAAATTTGCTATATCATGAAGCCACTTTTGCCAACGACCAACAAAAAAGAGCCAAAGAAACCGCCCATTCTACCGCAGAACAAGCGGCAACAATTGCCCAAAACGCAGCAGTAAAACAGTTATTATTAGGACATTTTTCGGCTCGATACAAAGATTTAACGCCTTTATGGAATGAGGCAAAAGCCATTTTCCCCAATACTTTATTGGCAAATGATGGAGAAACGTATCCCATTAATGACTAACATGAATGTATCGATTTGAAAATGCTAACACATTGATTATTAGTATTTTCGTTAATTTTTAATTTTACATTATTAATTTTTAATTCCTTACAAACATGCTTCATATCCATTTTTCCGTAAGCCCTTCAAGTTCCTTCATTTTTTGTAAAGAAAAATCCAAAATGTTGATAACTTTTTGAATATGTAGCCATTCTTGCAAAATATTTTGCCCTTTTCTGTCCTTCAAAAACTTTTCTAACACTTTATAGCCGCCTATTTCAAAGTTCCATATATCTTCGGAAACTTGGTCAAAATACTGTTTTTCGTTGTAATATAAACGCTCATTTCGGTAGGAAATCGCTGTTACCTCATTTGTGTAAATTTCCATCGGCTCACCTATTTTCAAAGCAGGATATGCTTGCATCAGATGTACAGCAGCAAGTTCTTTTCCAATAGTGGCTATCGTCTGAAAAGTAGCCAAATCTTCGGGAAATAAGATATGCGGAAAATCCATTTTGAGAAAATCGACATATTTTGCACGATAAATCGGGCTGTGCAAAAAGCCATACATATAGTCAAACACCTCTCGTGGTTCGGGCTGATAAGCTACCGTTTGAACATTATTTTTTGCCATTTCTAACGCCTTTTCTCGCAAATCTAATTGCTTTTTGGCTTTCTCAATAGCCATTTCTATATCTGATATTCCATTGATATTTAGTTTTTTATGCTTTATTAATGTACTTTCATTTATCAAGATTAGTTCCTTAATTTCAGCGATAAGGTTTTCCAATTCTGCTGTATTTGTTTTATTTTCGCTGTATCTTGTCTTGATAAACTGCCGAAAAGCAGGCGTAAAATTATCCTTTTTCCCATCTTCATTGAACAAATAGCCGTTTCCATTGCTGCCATTTCCGTTGCCATTGCCATTGTAGTAGAAAAGAGGGAAAACTGTAGCCCCACCCCGATAAAATAAGTTTATATCAGAAACTGTATCTGTAACAAAGCACAAATTCCATAAAGAATTGCCAACATTATGCCCCGCCCGCCCTGTAACTAAGGCTATATTAGGCTTCTCAAAATGTTTTGTAAGGTCTTTTACCAAACGTGCCACAATTACCTCATCAAAATATAAAAATCTTTTGCTGAAAGGGCGATAGTTAAAAGAAACTATTTTTTCATTTTGTACTTTTTCCTTATTTATATGTAGTCTTGCTGTGTTCAAATCCCATTTATCATTATCTCTCAAAGGCAAATTAAATTTATATGCAATATCTCTGTTAGAGAAATTATCAAAGTCTGCAAATTCCGTCAATTTTTTTACCAAATTTTGTTTGTCAAAATCGGTAGCCAAAACATCTCGCTTGCTGATAATTCCATTTCCATTTAGGTTAAAAATATCCTTCACATTCCAGCCTTTTTCATATTGCTTTTGATGTGTTATATCTTGTGGTACAAATAAATAATGGGGCATTTGTGGCTGCAATTCGACCCAATTTATGCTTTTCAAGTCATGTTCAAAACACAAATTGAACTTATTTTTGCGTGTCCCCCAAAAATCGGTATGGAATATTTTTTTATCCAATCCTGCTTTTTTTACAAAAATAGAGATACTTACCCCTTGTTGTATATCAAACACATTTTGGTCTCGTGTACCATCAGGACTGGTTTCTTTCTTCTTGGCATTTCCGTGCAAGTCAATGATATACAAATGATTAAAAGTAGTCATTAGGCTTTTGCGCATCAAGCGAAAGGTCGGATTATCCAAAAAGGAATTGCTCGTAATGACAGCAATCATGCCTTCATTTACCTGCTGCATTTTCCACTCCGCAAAACGGATAAACTTCACGTAATCATCTTGTAGCCATTTTGGGTTGCGCTCTTGCAAAGCCTCATTGCCCATTTTTTTATACTCATTGATGCGTTCTGTTATCCATTTGCCTTTATTGCTCGAATTTCCTGCGTAGGGCGGGTTACCTGTAATGACCAAAATCGGCTGTTTTTTAATATTTTGTGCCGCAATTCCTTCTTTTGAAAGGGCAGGCAACAGAAAATTGCTTTGCGTATTAAGAGGTTCTAAGGTATTTGTCAGAAAAATTTGCAGCCTTTCTTTGCCCTGAAAATCATAGCCTTTTTCGTGCAAGAACTGCGACAATTTCAAGTGTGCAATGGTGTAAGGCGCAATCATATACTCAAAACCATAGAGGTTTTTGAGAATATGTGTCTTAATCATTTCGGAAAAATGACTGGAATGAGGGGCTGTATTTCCCAAAATCTGCCGCACAATTTCCAACAAAAACGTGCCTGTACCTGTCGCAAAATCCAACACACTTACGGTATCTTTTGCCGCAAGCCCCTCTTTTAACTGAAATGTATCTTGCAAGACCTTATCAATGGCACGTACCATAAAATTTACCACAGCAGGCGGCGTATAATAAACGCCTTTCGACTTGCGCAGTGCAGGGTCGTATTGCCCCAAAAAATCTTCGTAAAAATATATATATGGGTCGGCTGCGACATCTTCGGGGTTATCCTTATCTCGAGTTTTGTTAAAAGACAGATTTTCTTGTATTCCCCTCAAATCCAAATGATTAAGAATGGTCAAAATTTCATTAATTACCCACCTAATAGGCTGATAATAAACATCTTGCAAATCTTCTAAAAAACCCGTAAGTTCTTTTATAAGTTCAAAGGCATTAGGGATATATTGTTTTGCTGTATGGAGTAAAACGGGTTGTGTGTCTGCATTTAATTTTGCCAAAAACAAGCCATACGCTAACATTTGCGCATACGCATCAGCAAATGCAGAATGGGTCAAATCGGAAGAAACCGTTTGCTGAAATGTCTGGTATAAGCCAAAAAGCCTTGGCACATTGTCTGCTGCATCAGGATTTGCCAATTCTATATACAAAAACTCCTTCAAGGTGCGGGTTCTTGCTGCAAGTGCCTTTGCCAATGCTTGCGAAGTAGCAATCCCTTTGGGTGTTTCTCGCAAAAAATCGCATAATAGTTCTACCAATGCTGCGGCTTTTTCGCTATCTATTTTCGCTTTTTTGTCGCCAACTATTTCTGTACTGCAAAAAACAATCTTTTTGGTTTCTATTTTTTCTTTTATCCAAATAAAAGTACAATAATCTGTTAATAGCAGGTTATCACTCAATTCTAAATACTTCTGAATTTGCGGTGTTTTGATAATTTCTCCCAAGTTTTCGCCTACTTTTTTCGTTTCACAATAGCCGATAGAACCCAATAAATTGCTGATTTTGAAGTCAGGTGTGCCAAATCTACCTTCTCTTTTTGGTTCTTGCAAAACCTTCAATGCCGATAAATCGCTATTTTCGGCAATCAAGCCCTTCAACAAATTCTCCAAACCTGTACGCAAGGAATGTTCGTTGATGTCAGAAGGATTATTTTCCTGTAAAGCCGAAAAATAAGTGTCTATTAATTGTTGCATATCTGTGTTTTTGTGAGGCAAAGATAGGGATTTTTGGGGAGATAAGGAACTTCTTATAGATATAAATGAGCAGATGAATATTTGCAAAGAAGCATGGCTTTTTCATAAAAACTTAAACCACAAAGTTAACAAAGAAAAACTAACACAAAGAACACAAAGTAGCCTGTTTTTCTATCCATTTTTGTGTTCTTTGTGAACTCTTTGTGAGCTTTGTGGTAAAATTAGACATTTTTATGAAAGTATTTTTTTATGAGAAAGCCATTTGCAAAGAAGGGTTTATTTTCTTTATCTCTAAAAATCCTTATATTTGCCTAAAATTCTATTCCAGTGAAACAAATCTTCTTCTTTACTACACTCTTGCTTGCGCATTTTCTTTGCGCACAAACGCAATATAATGTCAAATTGCATGAAAATAGCGATTTGAAACTCATTTTTGCCCAATATGCAAATATTTCCCTCAGTGAAAATGAAAAAATCGTTTTCAGGGCAAGATATCCTTTTCTCAATGACCTTATTTTGATACAGCCTTTGCAAAAAAAGGGGGAAATGAGTGATTATTTTACCTTACAAAGCGACAAAAATAGCTTGGCAAATTTGCAGGCTTCGCAACAATTTGAGTGGGTAGAAGAAAATAAAAAAGTGAAACTTGATGCGTTGCAAACCCTGCCAAATGACGATTCTTTGACAAATCAATGGTATCATTCTTTTGTGAAAACCTTTGAGGCGTGGGAAATTACAAAAGGAAATGCAGCCATCAAAATCGGCGTAATTGACACAGGAATTGACTATGAACACCCCGATTTGCAGGGGCAATTATGGATAAATACCCCCGAAGACCGCAATCAAAATGGCACTTTTGAGCCTTGGGACAAGTCGGAAACTCGTAATGGAAAAACAGGTGATTTTGATGGAATAGACCAAGATGCAA
This sequence comes from Bacteroidota bacterium, assembly GCA_013298365.1. GTDB lineage: Bacteria > Bacteroidota > Bacteroidia > J057 > J057 > JAAFHL01. Next base: position 26,492 of record JAAFHL010000019.1, read on the forward strand.
ATGGTTTTGCCGATGACGTGATTGGCTATGATTTTACAGATGAGCCTCGCAATCCTATCGGCGG
>JAAFHL010000189.1:0-4010 GCA_013298365.1 Bacteroidota bacterium
TTTTCGCTCATGCCTGCTAATAAACGACCTCCTGCTTCGATAAGGTGAATTTCCATTTGTCGCATATCTAATTCAGGATAATCGGCGGGCAAAACAAAACGTTTCAATTCTGCTAAAGCACCTGCAGTTTCCACGCCCGTAGGTCCTCCGCCCACCACCACAAACTTCATCAAAGCACTTTTGACATGCGGGTCAAGTTCATATGTAGCCCGTTCAAAATTTTGGAGAATGAGGCTGCGCAAATCAAGGGCTTCAGGAATCGTTTTCATGCTCATGGCTTTGTCTGCAATGTCTAAACCAAAAAAGTTGGTTTTTGTGCCTGTACCAATTGCTAAATAGTCATAAGTGATTGTACCAAGATTGGTTTTGATGAATTTTTCGTCATGATAGATATGCTGCACTTCGGCATTGCGAAAAATCATATTTTCCTGCTCACCAAAGAGTTTGCGCATCGGAAAGGCGATAGAATCGGGTTCTAAGCCACCCGTTGCCACTTGATACAACAAGGGTTGAAAAGTATGATAATTATTTTTGTCTAATAAAACCACTTGAAAAGCCTTGCCATTCAGTGATTTGGCTAAATGTACTCCCGCAAAACCGCCGCCAATGATGACGACGCGAGGGAGATTTGTGCCAGGAATTATTTTGTCCATAATGTTAATAACACATATTTTTCTTACTTCTCATCTATTTTCAATTTTGAGGGGTCTTTTCGAGAATCAAAAACTCGGTTTATAAATATATCATCGCTACCTACATGATAGATGATTTTATATTTCCCTTCAATTAATCTACGATATTCTTTTGGAAGCTCTGATAACAACGGCTCTTTTTGACCAGAAAATGGATATTTTTCTAGTATATCTACTCTTTCTATCAAACGAGAAACAAGCGCAAAGGCTTTATCTTCTGCTAAAAATTCAGAAAGATATTCATAAATTTCATACAAATCGTCTTTTGCTGTATTGGTCCAGGTTATTTTCATATTTTGCGCCATGAATGAATTTCTGTCTTTAAATCTTCTTGTGAAATTGTCTTTCCTTCCACAATATCTTTTTCACTCTCCATAATGGCAGCGATATATGCTTTTTGGGGTTCATCAACCTTAACAAAAGATAATTCTTTCAGTAAAGACAGAAAAAAATCTTTTTTGTCTGTTGGAATATGTAAAACGATAGTTTCCATAATACTAAATAGTTATTCAAAATCAAATACAAAAATACTGAGAAATGCACCAAATACAATATGTAATAAGCTATTTTTTAGCTGTTTTTAATACAAATAAGATTGAATAATTTGATGGAAAATGCCCAAAATCTTAGGCAATTCTGCCAAATAATAATTTTTATTGTCTATATAAATGTGGCTACCTTCCAAGCGCAAAAATTTCCATTCTCCACCTGTTACGGCGCAGCCATAAATATAGGGAATGTCTTTCCCTTCTTCTTGATTAAAACGCTGCGAACCATACATTTGTGCAATACACTGTGCTTGACCGTATTCAAAATCTTCATCTTTTGCTTCTACCAAAGTGATAATAGGTGCTTGCATTACTTGTTTTTTAGGATGTTTTGCAAAGAAGAAGTCGCAAGGTCCTGATAAGTCTTTGTCAGCATCTACGGGCAAGTCTTCGCCCGAAAAAAGGGTGATTTGACTTTCATATTGTAGCGCAACTTCCGACAAAATCGGGGCAATAATTCTTTCCGATTTACCTTTTTCATTCGTAATGGGCAGCCGTTCGGCAATAGATAAGGTTTGTAGTAACCATTCAGAGGGCTGCACCAGATTTATTGTCGGGAAAAGAAATGTATCTATCTCTTCCAAAGCTAATTTTTTAAGCGTTTGACGCAAGTTTTTGTAATTACTATATCCCATAATGTTGAAAATGATAAAGCTGTTTCTCAATATTTATCTCGTCTATCTATCTCTCTTTTGGCATCTTTTTCTTTAGAATCTTCACGTTTGTCATACAGTTTTTTCCCTTTTGCAAGCCCAATCAAGACTTTTACCAAGTTTTTTTGATTAAAAAAAAGTTGCAGAGGAATCAAGGTAAAGCCTTTTTCCTCTAACTGACGGCGTATTTTACGAATCTCTTTTTTCTGCATGAGCAGTTTTCGTACCCGATTCGGCACATGATTATTGTAAGTGCCATGCGAATATTCGTTGATGTGCATATTTTTCAACAGCACTTCATTTGATTCACTTAGGTAGCAGTATGCGTCTAAAAAACTTACTTTTTTTTCTCGTAAAGATTTGACTTCAGTGCCTGTAAGTACAATTCCAGCAATAAACTGGTCTTCTATGTGATAATCGTGATAGGCTTTTCGATTTGTGATAATACTTTCTCGTACTTCGTTTGCTATTGGACTTTTCATTTGCTTGTTGAATGAGCGTAAAATATTGTGTAATTTTATTCGTTTAAACGGAAAATAAAGCCATTTTGTTACAAAGGTAGCAAATAAAAGAAAATAGAGGAGATACAACAAAATAACTATCAAACTAATAAAACAAGTTTTATGACTTAGTAGCTGCGATTCTGGAGAATCGCAGTACGGTAAAAATGAAAAAAAGCTTAAATCAAGCCTAATATATAAAAGCCCTTTGAATGGTTGAAACCATTTAAAGGGCTTGAATTATTTACATCGTTACTTGCTGCATCTCTTGTGGTGGCGGCGGATTAAACAAATCATCAAACTCTTTGGCGATTTCTTCTTTGCGTTTTGGGTCGGTTGAAAGTAATATTGCCCTTTCTGCATCAAATTTTGCATCATCTAAAACGCCATACGCCCGAGTAAAATACGCCAAATAATACCAAATTTCTGCATTTTCTGTATTTGCACGAACAGCGTCATATAAGAGACGGTAGCCTTCTTCATTTTGTTTTTTGCGCTTATAAACCTCCGCTAATTCTGTCAGAACGATTTGATTTAGCACATTTTGCTTAAATAGTTTTTGCAATAAAATAGTAGCTTTTGCTGTATCTTTTTGCGCTAACAAAAGTTTAGATTCCCAAATTTCGGTTTCATATTTATGCAAAGTATCTTTTCTACTTTTCAATGCGGTAACTAATTTTTGCGCTTCTGCATTTTTGTTCAAATCTATATATACTTTTACCATTTCCAACTGTGCTGCCGCATCATTTGGGAAGCGTTTTAACAAATATTCTCCATTTGTAAGTGCTTCAGGATTTTTGTAGCGGCGATAAATTTTGAGCATTTCTGTATAAGGCGCAGTATAAGACGAATCTTTGTCTATCACTTTCCGAAAAGCCGTAAGCGCAAAAGCGTACCCTGCTGTGCTGTCTGCATAAATTCCAATTCTCATCTGTTCGTCCCTTGTGATGCCTTTAAAATCCCATTCCGATAAGGCTGCGGTTTCTAAGCCTTTAGATTGATTCAAAAGAGCTAATTCTTTCTTAACCAAGTTGTTATATTTAGCAGCATTGTAGCCCCTCAAAGTTGTTAAGTGCGCAAAAGCCGAATCGGTTTGTCCCATATCTGCTTCTACTAAGGCTTGATAATACAAACCCGTTGTATCGCCATTGTCAAACATATTGCGAAAATAATACTTTGCCATTTCAGGCACGCCTCTTTTATAATAGGCAAGTCCCATAGTGTAATTGGCTTTGCCCGCAAATTCAGGAATCACTTTGGTGATAAAATCCATTTTACTTGCCGCTTTTGCGATAGAATCTTGTAAAGCCCATTGATATGCAGACAAAAGTTGTATTTCTAACAAAACTTCTTCTTCCGATTTTTGAAACAATTCAAACCATTTTGCTGCCTTCTTATTTTCCTGTTTTTTCATTAAATAAAAGGCATAATTATTTTGAAGATAAAAATCTTTTTCTGCATCAGGCGAAATATTAGGAATGTCGCTTGTAACAGTATCTTTCAAAAAGTGCCAAATACCATTAATAATCGCAGCATCAGAAGGATTTGAGACATCAAGTGCGGCTTTTGTGAAGTCTATTGCCTCTTTTCTCAATTTATTATTCCAATAAATTTCTG
>JAAFHL010000189.1:4020-8578 GCA_013298365.1 Bacteroidota bacterium
ATATGCAGAAGACATATTTTTGTCTATTTTTAAGGCATTTCGGAAGCTGATAATGGCAGAATCTTTTTTGCCTTCTGCTAAATAAAACATGCCCAAGTTGTTATAAATATGTGCATCTTCATTTTGAAGCAAGGCATTTTTCCAAAACTTTTTGGCATCACCCAAAGGCACACCTGCTTTATCTACCAAAGTCATCAAATTGCCCGCTACTAATTGCGCTGCGGGAAACTTATAATATTGTGTAGCATTTGTATAATACGTAGCCGCTTCGCTAAATTTATTGTCAGAAACTTTGATAGCAGCCATATTGAAGGCGGCTTTCGGTTGATATTTTACTCCTGCAAGATGCCCAGACATCCCATTACTCTTACCAAAACCTAAATTGACAAATTTTCCGTTCAATGCCATGTCATAGTATCTTTCTGCATTTGGCATATCGCCTTTTACAAAATGATAATCAGCTTGTTGCACGAAATAACTATTTATCCAAATTTTGATAGACTGCCAACGGTCATGCCCTTCTACGACGACAAAACCAATCGTTCCCATGAGCCACAGGGCAGAAAACATATAATTTCCGCTTTGCCCAATCAGGTAATACAGGTTTATTTTTTTCTCCATCAAACCTGAAAACTCAATAGAAAGATAGACCAAATGCCCAATTCCAATAAAAAGGAAAAAAGTAATGGCTAATTTTTCGGTGATTTCTACAAAATACGTATCGCTACAAGCTGCCATCAAGAAGATAAAACTCATGGCAATCAGCGACCATGCTGCCAAAATAAAAGTATATACATTGACCGTAGAAAACATTTTTTTGACGGCATTGAACTGATTTTGAGAGAGAAAAATCATCATTACCGCACTTATTGCCAATAAATGAATGGGACGAATGCCTACATTTTTGAGTCCTATGCTAAAATCCATCGCAGAAGATAACAATAAGGCTTCCCATATAAAAAGCACAAGCATCATCAGCATGATTTGTTTGCGAGAGCGTCTTGATTCAGGATTTCTATGGTTTGTGGCTGCAAAAATGAGCAAATTTGTAGGCTCTTTTCCCACAAAAAAGAGAAAAAATAAGGTCAAAAACATCAAATAAGGATAGGTTGTACTCGTCATTCTGTGCAATTCTGTCCAATCATTTTTGAGCCATACATAGCCAAAAACGCCTAATAGTAAGCCAAAAAAGGTGAGAAAACGATAGGGAATCGGAAATTTGAGGGGAGTACGTTGAAACATATAGCCCAAGCCCAAAAAGACCAAACCCGTAGCAGACAAGGCAATATGATAAGGGTCTTTTGCCGCAAAATAACTGGTTACATCAGAAAAAACCAAAAATAAGCCAAAAAGACCAAAGAAAAATAAATACCACCTTGTGCGAATCAAGGTAGCTGCTGATAATAACAATGCCCATGCGGAGAGTTGCAAAAACCAAAACAAAAATGTAGGAAATGGCTTTGCATATAATGGCAATGCACTAAAATTCACCATTTGATGATAAGCAGTTGTTGTCATATCAAAGCTGCGATAATTTGCTTCTACCTGCGCAATCGAAAGCTCGCTACCTGCTGTATCTGCTATTTCACTAAATTGCAATGTCCAATAAAAAGGATTGTGATAGGCAAACAATACCCCAAAAGTGGCAATCAGCACGAGTGCCATCACATACAAAAAAAGGCGTTTGCTTCCCGATGCAAACTGGAAATAGAAGAAATTCAGGGGAACGAATGGCAATTTGTTTAAATCCATAATTTCAGTTATCAGTTAGCAGTAAACAGTTATCAGCGAAAATCTGCGTCTTTCATCTGCGTTCATCTGCGAGAAATACAAGACAAAGGTAGTAAATATCTTTCATCTATAAAATGCAAAAAAAAATACCTACCCTTTTTGAGAGTAGATATTAAAAAAACAAATAAGTCTATAAGCCGGATTCTGTATAAACGGTTGCCCGTTCCTTTATCATTTATCTGGGATAACAGTCACCTGTTACCTCATGCAACCTACCCTCTGACTCAGACGAGCAGCCTTTATTTGAGACAAAAGTCCCAAAATGTCAGTTTATTTGGTCTTGCAGCTTCTGAGGTTTACCTAGCTGTCGCATCACTGCGAACACTGGTAGGCTCTTACCCTACCGTTTCACCCTTACCATCTTGAGAATTGAAAGTGTATAGTTGAGAGTGGATAGTGTTGAATTATCGCACTTTATGGCTATTCTTTTTCGTTTCTCAACATTCGGCGGTTTACTTTCTGTTGCACTTGCTATCCCTATTCAGTTATCAGTTAGCAGTCATAAGTGAACAGTTAAGACATTCTTAATTAATCATTTACAGTTATTACTAATCGTTCATTTTTAATTACTTAGCCTTCTTTTCTTCACTGCTAACTGTTCACTGACAACTGAACAGGTTCTTCCTGTTAGGAAGCAGAATGCTCTATGCTGTCCGGACTTTCCTCCGCTACAAGTAGCGGCGATAAAGCAACTTATCTGTTAATTTTTAGCATGATTTCTGATGGAATCTATTTCACTGTCCGTCAAACCTGTATAGCGTTTTATTTTTTCATTTGATTCGCCTTCTGCTATTATAATTTTAGCCATTTCGATTTTTTCTTCCATTTTTCCCTCCGCTTTCCCTTCCATTTTGGCTGTTCCTATTTTATCTCTTTCTATGGCTACGTTTATCATATATCGCTCATACGCTTTCCTTTCTTGGTCGGTCATGTTGAGTATTTCAAGTTTTTTTGCCGCTTTGTCTATGTTTTTGGACGAAAAATTGGCTTTTACCTCATTATTTTTCATCATATAAATCCATTCATCTATATTTTTGGAAATGACATTTTTATATTTTTCTACGTTGATAAAATAATATTCAGGAAATATTTTCTTTTCTACATACTTAATAATTATTTCATTTTCTAATAATTTTTCCACCCTTTTTCGTACAACTAAGGGCTTATTCGTATTTACGCCTCTAATTTCGGTTGTGCCATAATATAGATAATCATTGTCCTCGCCCAAATTAAAATACAAAATACTCACAGAAATCACTTTTTTTACCTCACTAAAATCCTGTCCCAAGCTCATATTTTCCACGATTACTTTAGAAGTTCCAAATAATAAACGCTCTAAGTAGTCACTTTCATGCGTATTTTGAATTTCAATGATAAACTTGCGTTTTTCTCCATCTTCTACCAACAAATCCACTCGATTGAATTTGTCATTTTCTGTTTCTTGATTAGATTCGCTTTCTAAAATCGTGATAATGTGTATCGTATCATCATTTAGCAATGCGCCCAAAAAACCTTCTAAGACATCAAAATTTGCCTTGTCTCGCAATAAGGTTTTCATCGCCCAGTCAAATCGTATCAGTTTTTTTGCCATGTTTTTGTTTAAAAAAGAGGCATGAGCCTATATCCCAAAACTAAATGCAAAGATACGCATTTTTTTATCAAAAAGGCATAATTTTAGCGCAAAAAACAAAAAAATTACCTCATTTTCCCAAAATAGCGCATCCATTTCCAAATATTCTCCCACTTTTCCATATCACAAATCAAGGCTTTTCTTTCATGTTTTGAGGGATAAAAAGTATTCGTATTTTCATCTTGTAAAGCAGAAAGCTGTTCAAAACAGACCATAGTGCGACTAAAAAAGAACATCTGCAAGTCCCAAAAACGCTTGATGTTTTTTTGTGGCAAAGGTATGTTAAAAAAAAGATTTTTCATTATAACAATTTCATTTTCAAATTGTTGCCAAGCTAAGCGAATATTTACGGCTGGGGTAAATAAAGTCTGCAAACCTGCCTGTGTATCTTCATATACATCAAACACATCATCGACCCATTGCACCATGCCGCCAAAATGATAAATCGCTTCGTTTTCGCTTGGTAAATCCGGCTGTTCCATAATGGTTTTGAACAATAAGGTAGAATAGCCGCCTTTGTCAAAGGTAATTTTGCGCACTTCTTCGTAATATAAACCGCCTGTTTCTTGGCGTTTTGCGTCCATTTGTGCCTCAAAAACTTGGTTACAAACAGCATTAAAAAAAGCAAAATGCTTCACTTTTGCCTTGATTTCTTGCAATAAGCCAATAAAAACCGCTTCTTTTGTATTTTCGGGCAAACAAGTTTCAGGCTGTGTAATCATCATTTTCAAACGAGCCTCCGAAAGGTTTTTCTCATCAAAATAATCATCAAACATGGGCGCAGCAGCACTCAATTTTGTCATTTGCAGCCGTTCTGTATGTGTCATTTTCCGCCCCTTCAACAAGGCATAACTCGCTCCCGAAATCGTAGGTGCAGAACGTGCATAGTAACGCATACGTTTGGCATCTTTTTCGGTAAAAGTGCCATCATTCTCTGCCGCAAAACGCCGCAAATACGGATTGAGATAACGGCGAATGTAATATTCTTGTATCAAAATCTTCCACCCAAAGCGAAAAAAAATAGGAATAAAGTATAATAACATATTGTATAGAAAGTTGAAAAATGAAAAGTTTATAACATAAGGTATGGAATGAAAAATGTATAATTAATGTTTTTAGGGGAGTAAACTAAATGTG
>JAAFHL010000191.1 GCA_013298365.1 Bacteroidota bacterium
ACCTTTGACTTTGGAATGGGACAATGTTCAAAATACGCCTTGGGATGGCGTTTGGATAGGAACGGGCGTTACTGACCCAGACTTTCCGGGCATATTTGACCCTGCTGTGGCGGGACCAGGCACACACGTTTTGCATTATATGGCAAATACCTGCGAAGACAGCATTGTGATGATTGTGCGTCCTGTTGCAACGCCAAATGACACTTCGGTCTGTGAGTTTTCACCTGCATTTGCACTGAATAGTGTGTTAGCAAATGGCGTTTGGCATGGAACTGGAATTACGGACACACTTGCCGGGATTTTTAATCCGCAAAGTACGGGAGTAGGCGTATTTAACATTACTTATACCACGCCCGATGGTTGTACAAGCGACATGGACGTAACGGTTTATGCGCTACCTGTGGTGCAAATTTCGGGTTTAGCTACTTCTTATTGCTGGAAAAATGAAACGGCTACCCTTTCTGCTACGCCCACAGGAGGCACATTTACAGGAAATGGCATCACTGGCAATGTTTTTTCGCCGCAAATCGCTGGCGTAGGACAACATATTATTACTTATACCTTTGGCTCGGGAGATTGCCAAGTTACAGGCATTGCCATTACAAATGTGAGTCCTCCGCTCGAAGTAGGCATTACAACCACAAAAGACACGATTTGTTATGGGCAGTATTCGCAACTCACAGCACAAGCTATGATGGGCGGAAGTGCGGCTTATACCTATACTTGGAGCAACAATTGGGGCGTGGGACAAACCAAGCCCGTCAATCCGCAAACCACTACTACTTATACGGTTACGGCAAAAGATGGCTGCTCGGATTCGGTTACGGCAAGTGTTACCATTTATGTAAATCCGCCATTGAGCATTGCTTTTTCGGTTACAGATACGGCTTGTTTTGGCGAAAAAGGAACGGCTTCTGTGCAAGTGATTGGCAATAGTGAGTATGCGTATTCTTGGCACACAACGCCGCCTCAAACGGATTCGGTCTTGGAAGGCGAGGTTTTCCATGACTATGATGTAACGGTAACAGACATAAATACAGGCTGCGAAGCCAGTGGAAATGTCGTGATTCCTGGCTTTCCTTACGTTCATGCTGCCTTTTTGTCCAACCCAACCGACCAATGTGCAAGCATTGTTTCCCCCATTTTCAATTTTATAGACATGAGTTCGGGTGCATCACAGGGTGTGTGGACGTTTGGCGATGGCACAAGTGCAAACTACGTCTTAGGCGAACAGCCTTCGCATACTTACAGCGACACAGGCACTTTTGTGGTAACTTTATCCATACAAAATGCCTTTGGCTGCGCAGACTCTTTGCAAGATTCGGTGTGTGTGATTCCCGAAAACAGCAATCTGTTTATTCCTGATGCCTTTACCCCGAATGGCGACAACATCAACGAGGAATGGGGCATCGTTGCCAAAGGCTTTGAACGCTATGACATGCGCATTTTTGACAGATGGGGAAGGCTCATTTTTGCCTCGACAAACCCCATAGAGAAATGGAATGGCAAACACAAAGACGAACCCTGCCCAGAAGGTGCATATATGTGGCGTTTGATTGCGAAAATGTACCTGCCTGACTCTAAAGGAAACTACCGCCCACAATGGGTAGAGAAAAAAGGAACGGTTACGTTGATAAGGTAGGGAGATTTAATATATAGGGGCGAAAATCTTTTGAGGTTTTCGCCCTTTTCATGCCACCGCATACTTAGTATAAGCTCTCAAATCTGGAGACAAAAAACCTACTACAATATCCGATTTGGGTACGTCATGAGATTCCAACATTTCCCCTACTTCCCATTCAGTCATATTTTGTTGTATCCAAACTTTATTGTCAATAATCGCAAAGTGCATGGGACAATCATGTACAAATTTATCTCCTTCCCAACCAATCGTAATAACTTTATACTGGTGGCTTTCCTTTATTTTGTTCTTCTTTATGCAAAAAAAGGGAATTTTACAGAGAAAACGAAATTTTTGTTCTTTGTATCGTCCATTCCGTCTTTGCAGGTGTTTAAATCAAGGATGCCACCTGCAAAGTCATTGTATATAAATATCTTCAATTTTTCTATTTGCCCTTGTTGGTGTCGTCTTTCGACTAAAACACCAACAAGGGCGCAAAAAATAAGATAGCCATTCTGCAAGAATCCAGAAAAATGATACTGAAACACCTAACTTTTCTGGATTCTTGCAGAATGGACAAGCTTTACAAGTTATTTTTCACTCGTTCCTTATTTATATCGTAATCTTATTTTTTCAAAAAAGGATAAGTTTCTTGATGTAAAAAATCTTTTGGAAAGTCTTCTTCACCAGAAAAACCCAATTCAATTTCGCCATCTTCTTTTGGATAATAAACAGTATTGAACAGATAATCCCAAATGCTCAAACTAATGCCAAAATTTACGCCATATTGTGCAGGAATATTTTTAGCATGGTGCCACAAGTGCATTTGAGGGTGATTTAATAGGTATTTAAAATAGCCCAAAGGCAGGCGAATGTTGCTATGATTGAGGTGTCCGATAGCCGTTGCTACAATTTCCATGATGAAAAAATCTTTTAAGCCGTAGCCCAACATGCCAAGGGGAATATATTGTAAGGTTTTATATACCACATTTTCCATCCAATGATAACGCAAATGAGCCGCAAATCCCATTTCCTTGACAGAATGATGGACTTTGTGAAATTCCCATAACCATTCGACTCTGTGTAGGAGGCGATGAATATTCCATTGAATCAAATCTTTTAATATAAATAAAATAAGCAAAGCCGCCCAATAAGGCAGGTGTGAAACCCTATCTGCAATGAGGTTTTTGATTCCAAAAAGGGCAAGAAAATCGGCAAAAAGTTCGGAAAAAACATTGGAAATGCCGTAAAAGCCAATCATGGAGAAAAAGAAAAAATTGACGAACATATAAAATCCATCTAACCAAAAATCCTCTCTAACAACTTTTTGATTTTTTCGCCAAGGAAAAAGCAATTCCAAGCCCCAGCAAAATAGCGATAAGGCAATGAGCCAATAAAAATAGTTTGTCCAATGCGGGTGTGCAACTTCATTGATAAAATAGCCAAAGAAATTATACGTTTTTTGGAGAAAAATAGAAATATATTTCATGTTTTATCTAATAATGCTTGTAATACTTCTTATCTTGTCCAGACTTCTGATACAATGATAAAAACAGCCATAATAAGAACAAAATAGCCAAAAGAAGGTTTGAGTTTTTCGTTAGAAATAACTTTTGCAAAATGATTTCCAATAAAAATCCCTATAATTGAAATGGCGGAGAAAAGCAGTAAGAATGACCAATCTGGTGCAAATGCCTTTTTACTAAACATCCAATCGCCTAAAAAGATGCACCAAGAATTGGCAGAAATAATCCATAAAGAAACGCCCACTGCTGTTTTCATGGGAAGTTTTAAGCCTTTTACCAAAACGGGTGTAATCAAAAAACCGCCACCTGCACCTGCAATTCCTGCTACAATGCCCACCTTTATCCCTTGAAACATCATTTTTACCCTGCTATAAATAGGGATTTCTATGTCTGTTTTTAGGGGTTTGTTGGGTGCTATCATGGTTTTGGCAACAATCAACATAATGAGTGCAAAAAGTGTCATTACAACAAAACCTTTGGTAATGGTAATTTCACCTATTTGAAACAAAATATCTGGCAAATAATTTTTAATGATATTTCTGACCGAAATACCCACTATGATGGTAGGGGGTGCAAAAGAAATGGCTGTTTTCCCAATACACTTTGAGTCTTCTGGGTGCTGATACAAATAGGTGATAGCCCCTACCAAACTTGTTGCGCCAACCACAAAGAGCGAATAACCTGTGGCAGCAATTTCATCTATTCCCATCAAAAATACCATAATCGGAACGGCAAGAATTGCGCCACCACCGCCCAATATGCCTAAAGCAATACCAATGAGCAAAGAAAAAAAATAACCTAAAATATACATATTTGATGTTTAAATATAATACTTATCGAAAAATAGTGCCATACTTTTGCGAATACTGAAAACCATGACTTTTCGAACAAAATTGATGATTTTTTTATGGAAAATAGGCTGTGTATCTATTTGCATTTGATACATCAAATATTGCGACCACAAGCGCAACTGCCAAAGCCGATAAATGCCTATCCCACAATGCTGAATCAACGCTGCTTTATATTTTGTCAGCAGCATTTTATGTCCTTTGTATAGGTTATAACGATTATAACTGATAGAATCTGCATTGTGCGAAACTTTTGCCACAGGTTTAGAGATAAAAATGATCGGAAAATGTTTGCAAAGGGTAAGCACCATGTCATCGTCTTGACAAGCAGGAAAATCCGGCGAGGGAAAACCCGTTGTATCAAAGCAATTTCTATTTACCAACAATGTGATATAACTACATACTACTTGCTCTTTGAGCAAATAAGGGTATTCATAGCCATTCATTTTTCGCAAATTTTGATATTGAAGCGGCACATTTTCCAATAAGCCAAATACTAAAGCCTGTGAAAAGCCACTGTTTTGCAAGGCATTGATACGAATCTCAATAGAATCTGGTAATAACTCATCATCAGAATCCAAAAAAGCAATTAAGCTACTTTTCGCTTGTTGAATCCCAACAATGCGTGCATATTGCGCTCCTTTATTTTCAGGAAGCAATATATATTTGATACAAGGGTATGCTTGCATCAAATATCTCATCTGTGCTTTTGTGTCATCAGTAGAAGCATCATCTATAACAATGATTTCTTTGACAGGCTGTGTCTGTTGCAGGCAACTTTGAATGGCTTTGCGCAGCAAATGTACACGATTGAAGGTGGGAATAATGACAGAAACAGTATGATTCACAAGTTTTTTTAGGATAACTAAACAAAGAAACAGAAGTTTTTGAGAAACAAAAAAACACGTAAATTTTCATAAAGAAAACCTACGTGCCTTTTAAACAAACATATTAACCTATTATATTTTCACAAATCTCACATAAGATTTATTGCCATTTGCGGTGATAACGGTAAGGAAATAAGTACCAGATGAAATAGAAGCCGTATTCAAGGTAATCATGCGACCATTGATTACATGCTCTGCTGAAATAAGCACCCTACCAGAGTTGTCTGAAATGTTCAATTTTACGGCTTCTTGCTCCATTTGATTGGTATCAAAAGAAATATTTAACACATCTTTTGTTGGATTGGGATATACCGTAAAGTTAGCAACTTCTAACGAAGGATTCAATTTTACAGACATCATTTCAGAGAAACCTATCTCGCCATCAAGGTCTATTACACGAAGACGATAGTAAATGGTTTGGTCTTCTGTGATAGGACGAAGTTTTTTATCGTCAAATCCATAACTAATGGGTGAAGAACTATTGCCTGCTGCACCTGTTACATAGACAGTGGTAAACAAGTCCTCATCATTATAACGTCTTTGCAGTTCATACAACTGTGTATTGACTTCTTTCATACTTGTCCAATCAATATCTACATATAAGCCATCGTCTTTTCTTAGTACAGCCGCAGTTCTCAAATCTTCTACAGGCAATATACAATTATCTACCACAACTTGTAGTGGAACAGTAACCGCACATGGTCCATTTGAAACCGTTACATCATACGTATAGGTTCCTGCAGAGGTATTACCCATCGTTGGATTTGCGATATTGTTACTAGAAAGTGCTGTTGCTGGGACCCAGTTATAAGTAATGGGGGGAATAAGGCTACAATTTGTAAAACGAATCGCAGGTCTAATGTTTTCTACAGCGACTGTAGTCAAAGAGCATCCTACATTATTATCCGCGAAATCATATACGACTGAGTTAAAAGCAGTTGTATCTGCGGTTACTTCATCAAAAAATGAGAATGCACTGTTGTCATAACAAATTTCAACCACCAAATTTGAAACACCGTCCCAACCATAATTACTGTTAAAGACAATTTCTTTCCAACCTGTTGTGGTAATATCCACATTTCCGGTAAATACGGTACTTAGCCCTGTTTGATAACCTGCCAAAGAAGTCGCATTTGTACATCTCAATCTCACATTAAAATTATAATAAGGTGCTGAACTCCCTTTAAATTCTACGTTAAACGCCAACCTTGTAATCAACCCAGATTGGAGCCCTTGCGCAGTTAATTCTGATGCAAGATAGAGGTATTGAGACCGACTGTCCTCATAGTTCCCAATGAAAGGATAAGCCGTTGTGGTTGTTGAAGAAGTATCATTCATGCCAATCTCGATATTATTTGATACATCAGCACAAGGTGTTGCTGAAATCCCACAAGTAGCCGCAACCGCTACACCATTATTTGGTAGCAAAGCAGTTGTTGTGGTAAGTTGTGTATTTTGATTCATACAAATATTGGGGGCTGCGGCTGCGGCACTCGCCAAATTTGCTGTAGTAATTCTTACTGTATCGGTGATTGTACAAGCCCCTCTTGTAGCACTCACAATGTATGTCGCATCACCCGCAGGATTTGCAATAGGATTGGCGATATTTGTAGCACTCAAGCCAGCCGCAGGACTCCACGCATAAACGATAGGGGGGGCAATTGAGCAATGATTGATGCGGATATTAGGACGGACATTGGTATAAGCTGGTCCTGTAAGTGCGCAACCCGAAGCACCATCTACTCTTTGAAAAGCAACTAAATTACCCGCGGTTAATGAGCAATATACATTATCATAAGCAGACCACTGATTTACTGCATTATCAAAACAAACCTCTACAATAATATTGCTAATAGCGTCCCACTGAAAATTGCTCACATTGAAGTTGTGTGTATTCCAACCAGAAGCCGTAGTAACATTGCCTGTGAATACCGTTACGAGTCCAGTCTGAAAGTTTCCGCTCAAAGAATTAAGTGTTGTACAACCCATTCTTATGTTAAAATTGGTATAAACTCTTGTACTTGCTTTAGAACTCACATTAAATGCCAGCGAACTAATAAGTCCAGGAGTTATACCTGCCGCTATCAATTCTGTCCCCAGATAGATTTGTTGCGACCTTCCATCTTCAAAATATTGCTGATACAACCTGTTAGAGGTTGTTGTTCCGTTTCCTAATGTATAAAGCGAGTTAGCACCTGTGCATGCTTGTGTAGGTGTGCCACAAGGAAAACTACCTACGGGCAAAGATGCCGCAGTATTAAGTTGTAAGGGCAGTGCTGCAGCACAAGTAACCGTAGTCGAAGGTGTCGCATCAATCGTACCGTCAGGTCCTATCGTAACTACATCGGTTGTTGTGCAGCCGCCTACAGTATAAGCCACATTATAGGTGTAAGGCAAACTTGGTGGGGTAGCAGCAGGATTAGACACATTCGTGGCACTCAAGCCTGTACCCGGAAACCAACTGTATGTACCCGCACCACTACCTGTTACCAAGGCATTTAGGTTTGTACCTTGCCCCTGACAAACCGTATAATCTGATGCAACGCCATCTATCCCATTTACATATATTACATAGTTTGTAGAAGTATTACTTGGAATCGGGCAGTTATTGTCTGTTGCTGCAATGGAAAAAGCGTTATATCCTACAAAACTTGCGTTAGGTGTCCAGTTAAAAGTAGCTACTCTGGGATTTGTACCAGAAATAGTAAGGGTAGCACCACTCGCAGGCAGTGCCAAATTCAAATTAGAGGTGATGGTAGGCGGATTACCATTTGGGTCATTTACAGAAACCTGAAAAGACATAGGAACACCAGCACATAGCGTATAGGTATTCCCCACACCAGCAACAGGCGTAGCACCCGTCAGATTCGTTACAGGACCAATCGTTACTGCACCATTTGCGCCATTTATAATTACAATCTGAATATCACGTCTTACTGTACCAATCAATACCCCGTTTCGATATTCAGATACTAATACTGCTAATACCCCATTTTGTACCAAATTAGGCGTAAAAGTAATCTGTCCTGTACTTGCATTAATTGGGAAAGTATTGACAGGGGTAGTAGAAATGGGATATGTAGCTGTATAAGGTACTGAAAAAGTTACCGGATTTGTAAAAGATTGCATAGGATTCGTCAAGGAATATACCAAAGAATCACCATCTGTTTCTACGGTAGAGTGGCTATAATTTGCTAATTGATTGATACCAAAGAAAGGAACAGGCTTAGTAACAAAGTCTGGAGAGTTGTTGCAAAGCCAGCCCATGTTATTCAAGGTTGCTTGAATATAATAGTTATTGCCCGCAGGTCCTGTGGTAATGGAATAATTACGACAACAGTTGGAATAACTAAATCTCCAATCCACGCATTGTGCGGTCAGGGTATATACAGCCGAATATACATACTCTTGAACCCCTTGCAAGGAACCACCATTACAAGTTGTAGTGCCTATAAGGCTTGTACATACACTAGAAACTTCTATGGGATAACCTGCCTCCAAATTTACGGTAATAGACGTATTTATCCCGCAAGTCGGTGCTTGAATAGATACGGTTTCTGTCGTCCCCATCGTTATACCTGCACAGTCTCTGTACAGTGTCAAACGGAGGCGGTACTGATTGTTCCCCAAACA
>JAAFHL010000192.1 GCA_013298365.1 Bacteroidota bacterium
ATTCAATAAGTAAAGCTTGAAATTTTAACTACAAAGAAACTTAAATTGTAGCATTTCCCCCATTTTTATTTTTACTTTACGGAGAATCATCTACATTAATGCCTCAATTGCCGATTTTTAGCATTTTGACAATAAACAGCTTCCAACAACGCCATACTTGTGCTAAGTATTTCTGTTACTTCGGGCATATCTATTTGCGTCCTCCATTATAAGCTTCAATATGCCATCTTTACGAATAAAGATGACATATTGAACGATAAATCTTTATTGTTTAATATAAATTTCGCCGCCTGCTAATTCAAATTCCTTAGATTTTGCTTCCATACCTGCTGTTAAGGCATCTTCTTCATTGTCAAGACCATGTGCTTTGGCATAATCACGCACATCTTGGGTGATTTTCATGGAGCAGAACTTAGGTCCACACATAGAACAGAAATGTGCAACTTTGGCATTGTCAGCAGGCAAGGTTTCGTCATGAAATTCTTTTGCTGTAATGGGGTCTAATGATAAATTAAACTGGTCATTCCACCTAAATTCAAAGCGTGCTTTTGACAAAACGTTGTCTCTATAATATGCGCCTGGGTGTCCTTTTGCTAAGTCGGCAGCATGTGCAGCGATTTTGTACGTTATAACTCCATCTTTTACGTCTTTGCGATTAGGCAAGCCCAAATGTTCTTTTGGCGTAACATAGCAAAGCATAGCTGTGCCAAACCAACCTATCATAGCTGCACCAATGGCAGACGTAATGTGGTCGTAACCAGGTGCAATATCAGTAGTCAAAGGTCCGAGTGTATAAAAAGGAGCTTCGTGGCAGATATCCAATTGTTTGTCCATATTTTCCTTTATCAACTGCATAGGAACGTGTCCAGGTCCTTCAATCATTACTTGACAGTCGTGCTTCCAAGCGATTTTGGTTAGCTCTCCAAGTGTTTCAAGCTCTGCAAATTGCGCTCTGTCATTAGCATCAGCTATTGAGCCAGGACGTAAGCCATCACCAAGGGAGAAACAAACATCATACGCCTTCATTATCTCACAAATTTCCTCAAAATGTGTATATAAAAAGCTTTCTTTGTGATGCGCAAGACACCATTTTGCAATGATAGAGCCACCTCTTGACACAATGCCCGTTAATCTGTTGGCAGTAAGCGGAATATAGCGAAGCAAAACGCCCGCATGTATCGTAAAGTAATCAACGCCCTGCTCTGCTTGCTCAATCAAAGTATCTCGGAAGATTTCCCACGTCAAATCTTCGGGAACGCCGTTTACTTTTTCAAGGGCTTGATAAATAGGAACAGTCCCAATCGGAACAGGGGAGTTGCGAATAATCCACTCTCGGGTCTCGTGAATATTTTTGCCTGTGGACAAATCCATCACAGTGTCCGTTCCCCAATGCGTAGCCCAAACCATTTTCTCTACTTCCTCTTCTATGGTCGAAGTTACGGCAGAGTTTCCGATATTGGCATTGATTTTCACCAAAAAGTTGCGCCCTATAATCATCGGTTCGCTTTCGGGGTGATTGATGTTTGAAGGAATCACCGCACGTCCACGAGCTACCTCATCACGCACAAACTCTGGGGTAATCACTTTGGGAATACTTGCCCCAAAACTCTCCCCTGGGTGAACCTTGCCCATCTTTTCTATCAATTCCATGCGCTGATTTTCCCGAATGGCAATAAATTCCATTTCAGGGGTGATGATTCCTTGCTTTGCATAGTGCATTTGCGTTACATTTTTGCCTGTTTTGGCACGCAAAGGTTGCTCAAAATGATGATAGCGGAGATGTGCAGTTTTCTCATTGTTGAGTCTTTGATTGGCGTAATCAGAAGTAAAAGAAGATAATTTCTCCACATCTCCTCTGCCTTCAATCCACGATTGACGAAGGCGAGGCAAACCTTTTGTAAGGTCAATTGCTACATTAGAATCGGTATAAGGACCCGAAGTATCATAGACTGTAATCGGCGGATTTGTCTCTTTGCCCATTGAGAGGGGCGTATCTTCGAGATAAATCTCACGCATAGGCACTTGAATGTCATGCAAGTTTCCTTTTACGTATATTTTGCGAGAAGCAGGAAAGGAATCTCTTGTGATAATGCCTTCCTCTGGTGTGCGTTCTGTTTTCATGAAAATATGTTTGTTGTGTTTTGTATGCGTATAAGTATCTTACAATCAATTTTTTTAAGATTGATATATTACGATGTAAGATGTATAACAAAAAAATTAGGCTACTGTTTTAGGCAAATAAAATTGAACAATATAATTGAGGATTCCTAACAAAGTGGGCAGCGTTGCATGATTAATGTAATAACGTTCTAAATCAATGCTGGCATTTTTGTCGGACAATTTTAGAAATAACCATTCATAAGCGGTTGTAACACAGCCATATACAATAGGTGTAGGTTTATGATGTGCTTCATTAAAACGTTGGGCGGCATACATTTCTGCAAAAGCTTGTGCGATTCCCTCTTCTACGGTTCTGTTTTTAGCTTCTACGATACAAAAAACAGCAGAGCGAATTTCTATGCTTTTTTCTGTGCTAAATAAATAGTCGCATACGCCTGTGAGCTTATCAGCTTCGGAGACATTGAAGGTATAGCCAGCATATAATTCAAAAATATAGTTATTTTGTCGCCAAACTTCACGCAAAATAGGAGCAATAATATGTTCTGATTTGGCTTTGTCCGAAAATTCGGGCAATAAGCGTGCTTCACTTAGGTCATCTATCAAACGCTGACTGGGATTGACGAGCATTATATCTTTGAGTTGAATGAGATTTTCTTTTTTTTCGATAAGCCCAAACTTTTCTGTCAGTTGGCTCATGGTAAAATCGCTATATGTCATAATGTATCAATATATTAAAATCCTTCGCACAAAAGTACGTATTTTTCTTTACACAGAAGACAAAACTTCGTTTTGCTATTTGAAGTTTTAGGGCATTTTTGTCAAAAGTGTTTTGAGTTTTATTGATTAAAATAGCTTCTTAGGAAAAAAAACTTTATTTTTCCAACTAAAAAATGCTAATTTTGCAGCCTTAAATATCTTCAACAGATAGTATTTTAGCAGATGAAAATAACAGCAGCAATTACAGCCGTAGGTGGCTATGTTCCAGAATATGTCTTGACTAACAAAGAGTTAGAGACAATCGTAGATACTACCGACCAATGGATTTTGGAGCGTACAGGTATTTCGGAAAGGCGCATATTGAAGGGTGATAGAGCAAGTTCGGATATGGCAACAGAAGCCGTCAAGGATTTGTTGAGTAAGCGTCCCGATATAGATATACTTGATATTGAGTTGATTATCTGCGCAACGGTTTCTCCTGACCACGTTCACCCCGCTACGGCAAATATTATTGCAGACAAGGTTGGGGCAAAAAATGCTTGGGGATTTGATGTAAATGCAGCTTGTTGCAGCTTTTTATTTTCGTTGCAAACAGGGGCAAAATTTATCGAATCGGGTACACATAAAAAAGTTTTGGTGGTAGGTGCAGATAAAATGTCTTGCCGTTTGGATTACGAAGATAGAAATACCTGTATTTTGTTTGGAGATGGAGCTGCGGTTGTTTTACTTGAGCCGAATGAAGAAGGGCTTGGCATTTTAGATGCAGAATTACATTCAGATGGCAGTGGGCTGAAGTTTTTGAACCAAAAAGCGGGGGGAAGTAAGGTGCATACATCATTGGAAACGGTTCAAAATCGGGAGCATTTTATCTATCAAGATGGCAAAACGGTATTCAAACATGCTGTAAAAGGTATGGCAGATGTTACGCTTTCGGTGATGGCAAAAAATAATTTAACAGGTGAAGACATCGCATTTTTAGTACCGCATCAGGCAAATAATCGTATCATCAGCGCAACAGCAGAGCGTGCAGGACTTGCACCTGAGAAAGTGATGGTTAATATTCATCGTTATGGCAACACGACTTCTGCAACGATTCCTTTGTGCCTTTGGGATTGGGAAAAGCAGTTGAAAAAAGGCGATAATTTGATGCTTGCCGCTTTTGGAGGTGGCTTTACTTGGGGCGCAATTTGGGTAAAATGGGCGTATTGACAGTTAGCAGTAAACAGTCATCAGTGAACAAAATCGGTAAGAAACAATCATAAATATGGATAAATTACCCACTAATAGACTTATCTCTTTACTCACAGATTATGGGTTTAAAATAACGTTTGCAAATGAAAAGAATCAGGTGTTTTTGCGTAAAGCGATTCCATTACTCATCAAATCGCCTTTAGAAATAAAAAATGTTAAACATTTGCCTACGGAGTTTGAGGGAATTGTCGAAGATGCAAGAAAAGGTTTTTATGATACCGTTTGTCAAACAGATAAAGGGACTTTTTTCATTATAGAAATGCAAGTAGGAAACTATAAATATCTGTTAGAAAGACTTTTATTTTATATTTCTCAACTATATGTTTCTCAAATTAATAAAGGTAAAAAAGGTTTTGCAAAAGTAGAACCTGTGTATTGTATCTGTATTGTAAAAGATGCGATACTTGAAAATACTGAGGAATATTATCATAGATTTCGTTTTCATAGCGAAAATGGACGTGTTTTGACAGATAAAATGCAATTAATTTTGGTAGAATTAGAAAAATTTACGAAATTAGCCGATGAAATAGAGTCAGAACTTGATGAATTATTATTTACCATGAAAAACGCACATACAATTGATATTTCTAATACCATGAATATTCCTCCTTTTTGGCGGAAAGAATGGCTACAAGGTGTACTTAATGAGCTGAATTTAAGCACAATGTCTGCTCAAAATAGGGCTTTGTTTAACATTAGTGTTGCAAGAGTTATTGCCATTAATGAAGAATGGGAAAGAGAAACAAAGGCACTTGAAAGAAAAGTGAAACGCAAAGTTACAAGGGAAGTTACAAGGGAAGTTACAGCCGATATTGTAAAAAAACTCTTATCAGCAGGAAAATTAAGCGTAGAAGAAATCGCTGAAACAGTGAGTGTTGAAATTGATTTTGTGTTAAAAATACAAACAGAAATAAATGAAAAAAACAGTTAATTATTTGCTTTTTTTCTTAGCCATTTTTCTCATTGCTTGCGATAGAAATGACGAAAACTTCCGAATGAAAACGGAGGAGAGTTACTTTTTGGTGCAAGAAAACAATGGAGAAAGGCATATAAGTTCTTTTACTGACAATAAAGTAAACCCAAATTGGCAATTAGGGGATATATCGAAAGTGGGAGATATTTGTGGAGAAAATAACACGATTTGGGTGTCTGATATAAATGGCAAGCGAGTTGCGAGAAATACCTACCTCAAAAATGGCGAAAACGCTCCTTTTTATTCAACCGAAAATGTTATTCCCCATCTATTATGTGTAGGTGAAAAATATTTGTTGGTGGGAGATAGTGTAAATCATAAACTCCTATTTATGAATAAAAAAAACGGCAAAATAGCTGCGATTAAAACGCTCAATAAAAAGCCAAATTATTTGCTTTTTAAATTTGCTAAATTTTATATAGTGGAAGAAAATGACATAGAAATATATGATGAGCAAGCGATTGCGTTGCGAAATACCCTCTCATTTAGGCATAAAGTAACACATTTGCAAGCATCTCCAATTGGAATACACGCAAATTCTTTCGGAAATGATACATTATTTGAGTCCTATATCAATATTTTTGAAGATGGTATTAAAAATAATTTGCGCAAAACCTATCAAGAAATTGCGTATTCGCCATACAATCGAGTCGTGTTTGGGACAGAAACAGAAGGGAGTTGTGTGTTAAGCAAAGGTAAATTGAGCTTAAATAGTGTGCCTATTTTCACACAATCGGATTCTATTAATCAAGTAGAAATAGACTTTTTTCAAAGCAATTTCTTTTTTCAATCAAATGGAAACCTATATCAACAAAATATAAATGATTCTATTCCAAGCCTTTCTATTCCTTTTACAGGAAAAATATTGAAAGCAGTTTATCGGCAAGACTATATCAGTTATCAGTGAACAGTTATCAGTGAACAGTCATCAGTGAACAGTAAATATTTATGATGCTTATATGTTCTTATATGACTTATATGGTTGAAAATAAATAAAAATGAACATATACATAATAGGCGGTGGCGCAGCAGGTTTTTTTGCTGCAATTAGACATAAATCCCTTTATCCAAAACACGAAGTTACGATTTTGGAAAGGCAAACAAAAGTGCTTGCAAAGGTTGAGATTTCGGGGGGGGGGCGTTGTAATGTAACGCATGCTTGTTTTGAGCCAAAGGAATTGGTAAAATTTTATCCTCGTGGACAAAAAGAATTGTTGGGGGCATTTCAACGTTTTGACACGACAAATACCGTTGATTGGTTTCAAAGTCGTGGGGTAAAACTCAAAACAGAAGCGGATAATCGCATGTTTCCGGTTACAGATAATTCCAAAACGGTTATAGATTGTTTGTGGAAAGAGGCAATGAAATTAGGTGTGAATATTTTGACAGGCTCTGCCCTCAAAAAAATTATCTATCTACCTGACACAGAAACGTTTATGCTTTCTTCTCATAAAGACAAATTTCCTGCGGATAAAGTCATTATTGCATCAGGAAATAGTGGGCAAATGTGGGAAATGTTGCGAGAATTAGGGCATAGCATTGTAGAACCTGTACCTTCTTTGTTTACTTTTCAGGTAAAAGATGAGCGTTTGACAGATTTAGAAGGCATTTCTTTTGATGATGTGTTGGCGAGTGTCGTGGGAACAAAATTGGAAGAAAAAGGAGCTTTACTTATCACACATTGGGGCTTGAGTGCGCCTGCAATTTTGCGTTTATCCGCTTGGGGGGCAAGAATTTTGCATGAAAAAAACTATCATTTTTCACTTAAAATCAACTTTTTACCCAAATATAATACAGAATCTATCAAGGCATTTTTCCTTTCATTCAAAGAAAAATCGCCTAAAAAACAAGTTGTAAGCAATACTTTATTGGATTTACCGACTCGTTTTTGGAAAAAAGCAGTAGCAGCCGCAGGTATTTCTGATAATTTGGTGTGGGCAGATGCCTCAAAAAAGCAAATTCAAGCCTTATCCGAACAATTAACAGCAGCAATTTTTGAAGTAACAGGAAAAAGTGCTTTTAAAGAGGAATTTGTAACTTGTGGTGGCATAGAGAGAAAAGAAATTGATTTCAAAACCATGCAAAGTAAAAAATATAAAAACCTATACTTTTGTGGAGAAGTAATTGATATTGATGCAATTACAGGAGGTTTTAATTTTCAAGCAGCTTGGACAACGGGCTGGATTGCGGGGGAGACGGTTATCAGTTAGCAGTTGTCTGTGAAGCAATATATAATTTTTAATCATTCACATAATTTTATATTAGTATGCAAAGAAGACAGTTTATAAAAGACACATTAACAGGATTACCGTTTATGCTAATGGTACCAACATTTTTGGCAAGTTGCGGTAGAAATGATGACATTAAGCCCAACGGTAAGACCGTAGTCGTTATTGGAGCAGGTATTTCTGGGCTTGCTGCTGCCAAGAAACTTAAAGAAAAAGGTTTTACCGTTATCGTATTGGAAGCGCAAGAAAAAACAGGTGGAAGACTACGCACAGACAGAAGTCTAGGAGTGGCTTTTGACGAAGGCGCAAGTTGGATACATGGACCAAATAAAAATCCAATTACAACGCTTGCGTCAGAATCAGGTGCAAGTACTTTTCTAACTTCTGACGATAACGTAAAAGTTTTTGACAGCAATGGAGTTGCTTATTTAGACAATACGTTAACAAGTGCTGAAAATGAATTTGATAATGCATTAGATGCAGTGAGAGATGCAGGAACACAAACCCAAAGTTTCCAAACAGTATTTAACTCACTTTATCCAACACAAGCCAATAATAGACTTTGGAAATACATGCTTTCTGCTTATTTAGAATTTAATACAGGTGGAGATATTTCAAAACTGTCCTCAAAATTTTTTGATGATGACGATGAATTTAATGGCGAAGATGTAATTATTACAAATGGCTATGATAAGGTAACAGATTTTTTAGCGCAAGGTTTAGATGTTAGGCTGAATACAAGAGTTACAGCAGTCAATTACTCAAATACAAAAGTAAGCATTACCACTAATGGAAGTAATATAGAAGCCGATTATGTTGTAGTTTCCGTTCCATTAGGGGTATTAAAAAATAATGCCATTACTTTTACACCCGCCTTACCAACCAATAAAATAAATGCAATTAGTAACACCAATATTGGAAACATAAACAAATTTTTATTGGTTTGGGATACACCATTTTGGGACACGAACTTACAATATATTGGCTATACACCTGACATCAAAGGCAAATTTAACTACTTTCTCAATATCAAGAAATTTACACCTTCAAATGGGTTGATGACCTTTGCCTTTGGTGACTATGCAACCGTAACAGAAAGTATGACTGATGCAGAAATTATCAATGACATAATGTTGAATTTGAAAAGTATTTATGGAAACGGTATTACAAATCCTACTAGCTTTTTAAGAACTAAATGGGGACAAAATATCAATTCATTTG
>JAAFHL010000193.1 GCA_013298365.1 Bacteroidota bacterium
CCAGTAGCCCCCGTTAATCCCGTTGCACCAGTAGCCCCCGTTAATCCCGTTGCACCAGTAGCCCCCGTTAATCCCGTTGCGCCCGTTGGACCGGGAGAACCTTGTGGACCTGTTGCACCACTTATCCAAGTAGGTATTCCACCCACAATAGATAAGACTTGTCCTACAGTTCCTATTCCTAAGTTTACCCACTCTGTTCCATCAAAATACATAAGTGAGCCAGAAGACTCTCCTGAAATCGTAATATCAGAGCCATCAACGCCATTATCTTGAATGGTAATAACGCCTGTGTTGGATAAAATCGCATCTCCAGATAAGGTATGTGCTACGGCAGTATCATTTATATCACCAATCCAAATCTGTCCATTGTTTAAGGCATTATTTGAATTAGATGAAAGCCAAGACAAAAGCCCACTTCCATTAATACCAAGCACCTGACCTAAAGTACCATTAGGCAAAGTGTATATTTTCCCGTTTGCGTCAACCCATACAATTCTATCGTTTGGATTACCTATTAAGGTAGGTATTTGCAGTGCGTCAGAACGTATTGCACCTGCAACATGTAATTTTTCTGTGGGGGTACTCGTACCTATACCCACATTCTGACCCATTAAATAAGCGAAACACCCCAAAAAGAGGATAAATAATAATTGTTTCTTTTGCATAAAATGAATGAAAATTGATATTGTGATTTACTTATATGTATCAAATTGCACCAAAACAGTCTTCAAAGATACAATTCCTATCAATATCTATGCAATTACATTTTTAGATAATATGTGATAAGTAAATATCTCTATTTATACAACTATGTGAGGTGTAATGAGCTGATTCCGAATATATAATATTTTTTTTGTTGTGAGTTTATAATCCACAAAAATAGCCTTTTTTTTGTAAAAAAAGGTTTCTTTATGTGTCAAAAAGGTTTGCGCATGTTGCATTTTGCGGTTGGATAAAAAAAGGGTATTTAACGGCAACTCATCGTATAAATAAGGTAAATTTTGTAAGGCTATATTTTTTTCATTTATTTTGTGACAAACTTCCTGCTGAAAACACAGTAGGGTTGAAAAGGGAACTAAACAATACAAAAGATGACAGCAAAAAAATATGAAGACTTATCAAGTCCTGATACGCATTTGAAAAGGAAGGCTTTTGACGCATTTTATTTGGAGCTAAGAAGTAACTTTATCGCAAGAAACTGGACGCTTACCTGCAAATTTCTCACAAAACGGGAAGATAAAGAGGAGATTTATCAATCTTCTATGCGAAGTTTTTGGGGGAAAATTAGCACAAATATTTTGTTAGAGAACCCCAAAGGCTATTTCACTACGCTGGCAAAAGGCTTTATATTAAATTGGTGTAGAAAACAAGCAAATATAAATAAACATCTTTCTGATTTGACTTATGAAAGTTCATCGGCATTTGCAACAGAAGACATAGAATCTTTTATGAGCAAGGATTTGGTAGAGAAAGCAATGAATCTTTTGGCACAAGAAAATCCTAAATATGCGCAATATTTGTTGTGGTATTTTATCAATGATTTAGACTATGAGGAAATGCAAGCATTGATGCTACAACAAACAGGAAAAGAAATTCAATATGAAAGCCTTAAAAATGATATATGGCGCGCCAAGAAAAAGATGAAGGAAATTATTCAAGGGCTAAGCATACAAAGTGCAAGTTAAGTAAAAAGTGGAGCGTGCGGCAATATTCATTAATTTATATAATCCAAATTTAAAATAATAATCATTTTATGACAACTAAACAAATAATAGACATTTTGTTGTGCGTGGCAAGCCTCTTATTTTGGTTTGAACCATTCAACTCTGTTTCTTTCGGAATGAATGGTCTGTTTCCTGAACGAGAGATGTATCAATCAGGCGAACATATAGGTGGAATAGCTTATTTAATGCTTATCAGCCCTGTCGCCTTCGCCTATTTTTCTTGGAAAGAAAATCTGCATCTGAAACTAATTGCAGGAGGCACTCAACTACTACTTTGTACTATCTTACTTATTCCACGCTTGTTTGCTGGAAATGTGAAATATGGGATTATAATGCTAAGTGTTTTTGCAGTTGCAATGATAGTCCGAAGCATCGAGAAATTTAATCAATCCAATCCATAATCATATATAATTATTTTATGTTGAAAAAAATATTTTTACCAACAATACTTTCGCTAATTATTTTATTAGCCGCTTGTCAGTCAGATACTAAACAGACACAAAATAATGTGAGTGCTGCCTCAAATGATATTGAGAAGCCTGTACAGAATGCTAGTCCACTTGGCTTTTTGTTAGGCAAAGCCTCTTATCAAGACATACAAAAATCGTTGGCAGAGAAGGAAAATGTATCCCTGAGTCCAGAGGAAGATAAGTTTTTTAGTTCTACGGATAATTCTATCCTTTTAAAAAACAATAAAAATCATGTTATAGCAGCAGAGGGAAGTGGTCTAGGAATAGCACATTTAGAAATCGCTAAGTTTATCTTTGATGACACCGATACACTATCAGGTGTTATCCTCAAACTACCTAAAAATCAGTTTGAGGTCATATCTAAACTCATAGAAGCGAAATATCCAAAGGTGATAGACAAAAAAGTACCATACGTTGGTGATAAATTCGTGGGAATAGAAGTAGGGAATAGCATTATTTTTATAGAATCACCTCATATGGACTTTTCAATGACCGTTACTTATGCTACTAAAACGAGTTTCAATAATGCAATGGAAAATTTAAATAGGAAAAAGGAAGCAATTCAAAACCAAACGCAAGAACAATTATAACATAAGTAGGAGCGAAATTCAGTAGCCATTTGTGTTCTAACAAGCATTTGCAAGTGTTGGTGTTCCACAATCAATTGCGATGAACCTAAATAATTAAACGCTCGTTTATTTTTAGTCTATCCCTTAATTTTCTTTTATTCAATCAAACCATTATTTTTCATTTTTTCCAATTATGTCAAATTATTCTTCTGAAATAGATACCTTAATTAGGGCGTATTTTCGTCGTACATTAGCCGAAGTTGAACAAAAAGCATTTGAAGCCCGATTAGAAACAGATGCGGATTTCTCGTCAGCATTTGCCTTAGAAAAAGAAAATAGGGCTTTTTTCAAGGTATATGAATATTATAAAATGCAGGAAGCTGATGCTATCATTCAATCCATCGAAAAATCGAATCCTTTGACGTGGAATGTTACTGAAAATAGTGATAATCAAGCAAATGAAGCGAGTAAAAAATGGCTGGGGCTGGGCTTATTGCTTGTGATGGGTTTATCGCTTGGTTTATATGTGTATTATGCGCAACACACAAGTTCCAATACACCTACTATTTCCGCACCCATACAAGCTGAAAAGCTATCACATCAAGACACAACTAAGTCGGCAGAAAGAGCGGTAAATGTACAAGATACGCTGCATAAAACTACCACAAACCCTGACAGAGTGCCAAAAATAGTGCCTAAAAACACCGCTTTTGAAGACTCTCTCAAAAGTTACCTTGATGTTGAAAAGGCTATCAAAACTTCTCAAAATGAGCTGATTATATTTTTAAAAACCAACCTAAGCATAAATCATTATTTGATAGATACGCTAAAAGCATTGACGAATTGTGAGCATCAAAAAAACAATTTTTCGCTTGCTCCGCCCAAATTTTTGCTACTCGCTGATAGCTTAGTCTTAGATAGTATTCGGATTATGCAAGTTTTTCCGCCTCCGCCCACAAGTCTTTTGACATTGCAACGTCAAAGAAACACGATACAGCAATGGGAAAAGGCAAGTATTGCACGCAAAGATAAGGCATATCAACGCAATCAAGCATTGAAAGACCAAATCAAACGCTATAGCAGGGAGTTAAAAGCGTGTAGAGGGTAAGGTTTGATAGATAGCTAAAAACAGGTAAATTTTTCTTTTCTTGTTTTTTATTACAGTTTGCCGTAATTTTAGCCCGTCTAAAGTATCACTTGCCAAACACTTGTAAAAACCAACATTTCATAAATTAAATATATATGCTATTCTTCATTTTTCCATTAATTATCTTATTGCTATTCGTTATTCGTCTCTACTATAATTGGCAACAAAAGCCAACCTTATCAGCGTATATCGAAAATAATCCTCATGTCAAAACCAATAATGGCATCAAATGCAATGTATGTGGCAGTAGAAGTATCAAAAACTGGGGCTTATTCAATGCACAATCCTCTCAGCGAACATTTAGCTGCAATCATTGCGGAACGGAACTATATAGGTCTAATTAATTTTCATCTTTACAACTTAAAAATACCATGCAAAGCGATATAGAATTAGTGATTTCACGCTTTTCGGAAATAGAAAAGCGATTGGTTGATGAACTTGGCGCAACTGAAAAACGAGGAAAGTTGCGCACAAGTTTTTCTGATAGATTGGGCGAAGTACAACATCTACTTGTGCCTGACATTATCAGTCGTATGCGAATGATTGCGGCTCTTCGCAATAAATTGGCGCATGGCGAAATAACCACTATACCCAATAAAAACCGCTTTTTGAGAGATTGCGACTACATACATATGGGGATAGATGTTGCAAAAAAACGCATAAGTCCCCGCAGCTACCATCAAACGAGAATTGAACCTGCTTTCTCATCAGATAGGTTAGATTTTTCGGAGGATTATAATCCCTTAAAACCCTACAAAAAATATATACAAATTGGACTTTTTATGTTCATTAGTATAATGCTGGGAATGATTTGGTTAAGCCCAAGTACGTCTAATACAGCCGATATACAGCCTAAGACGGTAACAGAGACGGAATGGATAGATACACCTCAACCTAACGAAATCATGGCAACACCTCCCAAACAGGCAAAGAAAAAAACGACCCGAAAAAAGGCAAAAAAGAGCGAAGAATAGGGTAGTTGATATTCAAAAATAAGCCGATTTAACCTGTCGTCTCTTTCATTTATACAAAACGAAAGAATAAACACGCTGATTTACCACTTCTTACAATATATCTTAATTTATAATTTTATGAAAAAGTATTTATGTATCATCTGTTTTTTCGCCTCATTAAGCATTTTCCTCAACGGTTGCAACAATGCAAAAAAGGAAACAATTCCTGTATCTGGTGCAAATGTGGAAAAAATGTATATGGGAGATAATTTTGACAGTCTTTTTGAGGGATTACCCTGGGAAACCATCAAAAATGCCAAAAAAGGCGATATTATCAGTACTAAAATGCCTGGGTTATTTTTAGATTTTAGTTATCCCGTTGCTTTTAATGACTACAACAGTGCTTTTGGAAAGTTTGCAGGTTGGGATAGGGTGATTGTTCTTTCAAAAAAAGAAGTAACGCTATGGGATTTTATGAAAATATATTCAGCAAAAACAAAGTAGTGTTTAATGTTGGTTAAAATGCCTGCTTGGTGCTTTGGCTTGAGTCAAAGAGACAGATTCTTTGGCTGAAGCCAAAGCACCCCTAAGATAAAATTAAGCTATAGTTTCCTCAAAAACAAACCTAATGCTGTGAATAACCACAAGGAAAATCTTTCCTTCGGGAAGGGTTTTACCTTGTTTGATAAATTATGCAGCTAACAAATCCTTCAAATATCCACAAAAAAGCGTAATATTGCCATTTATATCAACAAAATATAAATGACAATGCGTATTAAATATGGGTATTTATTCATTTTTTACTGTGTTAAATTTGCTTTTTTAATGGGATATACGCAAGAAACAGATGTTTTTTTGCCTGCAACAAACCCAAAAGTGCAAAAAGTGGAGCAGATTTTTCAAGATATTATAAAGGCGGCAAGTGTATCTGCTGACCCCAAATTGTCCGTAAAAGTAGAAATAAGTAAGGAAAGTTACTATTCTAGGAGAGGGCTTGCGCAATTTCGGCAGCAAGAAAACCTTATTGTGATAGAAGAAAAGGTTTACGATTCTTGCATAATTTGGGGCGGAGACAATGCTATAGCTTATTTGCTTGCGCACGAGTTTGGGCATTACCTTATCTATCAAGAAAAAGGGATTGGGTTTCCACATTCTGACACCTTGATGGAAGCAGATGCCGATTTGCGGGGGAATTTGTATGCTCGCATTGCGGGCTATAATCCTTGCAATAAATTTGAGTATGTGCTAAATAATTTATATACACGTACACCATGGATAGATGAAAAGAGTTCAGATTACCCAAAAAGGGAAACTCGCTTGCTCATTGCTAAAAAGGCTTGTATAAAGTCCGATTCTTTGGCAAAGCTTTTTCATTTGGGAAATGAGCTGCTCGTCTTGCAACAATACGAAACTGCGGCTGTCGTTTTTGACTATTTGAGTACGCAATTTCCTGCACCCGAAATGTATTTTAATGCGGCACTTGCTCGTATAGGCTTTGCTTTTGAGGTGCGGAATAAGGATTTTTATCGCCTTCCTTTGTTATTTGATGCTCGTACAGGTAATGATAGAGCGGCAGATGAGGATAATGAGGAGAAACGGCGGCTTTATTTGCAACAAGCGATTGGGCTTTTATCAAAAGTCGAAAAACAAGGAAAAAATCCGATTTATGCACACATTTATAAAGCATACGCCGATTATTTGCAAACTGAAGTTCTACCATCTTTAACAAAAGGAACAGAAAACGAACCGTTATCACTTCTTTTGCAAGCTATCGCACTTTCCAAAATAGACAGCTCAAAAGCGGTACAGCTTTTTTCACAAGTTGCCGCCACTTTTCCCACAGAAGTGGAATGGAATTTGAACATTTTACGACAAAAAGTACAAAAAGACGAAGATAAACTGCCCCCTCATGCACTTTTTTTCTTAGAAAAAATTGCGGATAAAAGCCTTTCATCGCTAACGTTTGATACACAACTACCTTATTGGCACATTTATTCAGATAGTTTATGGCTAAATAAAATGACCTTGCACTTGCAATTCGCTGAAAATGAACATTCTATTGCTTATATACTTCAATCTTTGAAGCAAGAAAAGGCGATAAAAATACTACAAACAACAGCAGTTTATCCCTATAAAAGTATATTAGGTAAAGTTTCGCTTGGCGCAGATTATGAAGAAGTAAGAAAAACCCATGATGCCATTTTTAGCAAAAATTCTATCAAAACGGAATACCAAAATTTGCAAAAAGAAGCGATTCTGCAATATAGAAGTGGCACTCAAAACGGTATCTTTTTTTGGTTTTCTGCGGATAAAAAATTGATTAAGTGGATTTTATACAATATTAACTAATTGAAATAGGTCATACGACCATTATTTTCCCAACATTATGATAAAATATTTTCTTTTTTTCTTTTTGCTACTTGCCCTAATGCCAAACAACATGCAGGGACAGCGCATAAAACAAAAATGGCAAACCATAAAGGCACAAGCAGATACGCTCGAAGCCCACAAAGACTTTCAAGCCGCTTTGCCCTTGCGTTTGCAGGAAAAAGATATAGCCCTCAAAAAATGGAAAAAACCTTCAGAGCAGTATGCAACGGCGGCTTCTGATTTGGGATTGAATTATTATTATTTGGCAAAACTTGACAGTTCTTTGTTTTTTTTTCAGGAATCGCTTGAAACAAGAGAACAGTTGAAAGACTCTACGGCTAAATATATAAAAGTATTAAGTGCTTGCATTAAAATAAATATGCAAATGAATGATTATACCAATATTGCGCTTTTGTATGAAAAACTTTCTATAGCAAGCCCCAAAATTTTAGCTGAAAATAATCCAGATTATATCGATGTATTAAATCTATTGGCTACTTTTCATCAAGCTATTGGGGAAGATGAGAATGCAATACCTCTGCTTCAAAAAGGATTAATATTAAGCGAACGTTTGGAGCAAATAAAGCCCTTGCTTCATGCGCAATTACTGTCTAATTTAGGTCTTTCTTATTATAATTTGAGGCGTATCTACGAGGCGATTTCTATTTATGATAAAGCATTAACATTCTTGAGAGAAAAATCATTGACAAACACAAAAGAATATGCAAAATTAAATCATAATTTAGCTGGAGCATATTCGGATATAGGCAAACATAAATTAGCATTGGTTTTATACAGGCAATATTTGAGTTTGGTAGAACAAGGAAGTATTGAACAGAGTGTTGGGCTTCAAAATATGGGGAATGTATATCGTATTATGGAACAGCCTGATTCTTCCTTAATTGTACTCGAACAAGCTAGACGTATTAACCTAAAAATCTATAAAGAACCCAATCCAAGATATGCGGTTTTGCAAGGAATTATTGCTATGAATTACAATAACATGGGTAAATATGAAGAATCTTTAGACCTAGCAAAGAATAGTTTAGAAATTCTGGAAAAATTCAATCTGAAAAACACCTACTATTACGCTTCGATAAACAACCTTTTAGCTATACTCTACTCAAATATGGATCAAAGTGAAGAAGCACTTAAGACTACAATAAAAGCTATGCAAATACAAAAAGAGATTGCAGGCGAAGGTTTGGATTACCTGCTAAGTTTGTCTGATGTTTC
>JAAFHL010000194.1 GCA_013298365.1 Bacteroidota bacterium
ACTTATTTATGGTCTTCTACCGCTAACTATGCAAATACACAAACAGTAACCGTTTCAAATTCAGGTACGTATATCGTAACCGTTGTGAATCCTACAGGTTGTACTGATACGGATACTATAAATGTTACACTTAATGGCGTGGAGGTTGATTTGGGTCCAGATGTTGTTTCTTGCGCTTCTTCTGTCTTATTAAATGCAGGAAATGTAGGGGCTAATTATTCTTGGTCCACAGGTGCTTTGACACAAACCATCAATGTAACAACGCCTGGTAACTATACCGTTATCGTTACCAAAAATGGCTGTGTTGATGTAGATGTAATCAATGTGAGTTTTGGAACAGCTCCTGTTGTGGATTTAGGGCTAGATATTACGGCTTGTGATATTGCTACCCTTAACGCAGGTAATTCAGGTAGCTATTATAGCTGGTCAAATGGCTCATCTTCACAAGTTATTAATGTTACACAAACAGGTACTTATAATGTATATGTTTCTATCGGAAATGGTTGTGGTACAACTGACCAAGTAAATGTAACCATTTATGAAAGTCCTGATGCTAACTTTACTTATACGAATCCACAACCTGCGGTTTATAACTTCAACTCTTTGAGTACAACAGGTTCATTGCCATTTACTTACTCTTGGAACTTTGGAGATGGAACAACCAGTAACCTGCAAAATCCGCAGCATACTTATGCTGTAGGTGCATCTTATCAAGTAACATTGGTGGTAACACATGCAACTTGTGGTAGCAGCACACATCAAATCGAATTGCTGAGCGCAACAAGTATTGAAGATGGTACATTGAGTGGAGACGTTTCTATTTATCCAAATCCAAATAATGGAATGTTTACCATTTCAAGCGATAATTTAGTGGCAGAAACATTTAGCATAGAAGTGGCAGATGTACAAGGCAGAAATGTTTATACAAATGTGCTTAATAATGTAAATGGTTTCTCACAAGAAATCAATCTTGCTTCGCTTGCAAAAGGCGTATATGTAGTAAAATTGAGTGATGGCACTCGTTCAGGATTCACACGTGTGATTATTGAGTAATGGCTCTTAGCATACAAATAAAAAATGCTCGTATCGAAAGATACGGGCATTTTTTATGTTTTAGAAAATAAATTTTGATGGATTCTCTCGCAGATTTCCGCAGATTAAGTGCGCTGATTTTCACAGATCGTAATGTTTTGCGAAAATCTGCGTTTATATTTGCGAAAATCTGCGAGAAATTTTTTATTTCACATATCCGTCTTCTCCAACCAATTTCTCTACAGATTCTGTCATCTTTGTCAAGGCTTCGGGAACGTCCATGCGCTGAAAAATGGTTTTGGTTTTTTTATTGTTCTTATAAACTAAGGTACAAGAAGGCACATCTGCCACGCCTTCCTTGTCGTATTTTTCTTCAAAAGCAAAGACTTTTGCATCTTCTATGGTTTTCACAATAGCTTTTAATTGCGTTTTGCTTAGTTTTTTGTGAAACTGACCAATATTTTTCACACTTCTAATCCCTTCATACTGAACATTTCCCTTTCTATCTATCGTCATTTTGTAGGCAGGGCAAGTGCCACGACAAGGTGTTCGTTCGATAGACAAAGAAAAGTCTTTACCCACTTTTTGGGCGATACTTTTTGAAAAAGTGAATGTAAAAAACAACGTAAATACTACAAGCAGAAAATGTTTTGTCATGATAAATAAAATTTTGAGATGGAAGAAATGATTTATAGGGCAAAATAAGCCTTTTTTCCCTTCTTTACCAAAGATGCTACCTAATGAGAAAAAAAATATTTGTAGTTTTGCAGTCCATACTTTTATTGAGAGAGAAATGCACAATAGCTGGTACATGATTGTAAACCCGACTTCTGCGGGGGGAAAGGCAAAAAATGAATGGGCAACCATTCAAGCCATAATGCAGCAAGAAAATTTGCCTTTTGAGGCGGCTTTTACCTTATATCCTTTTCATGCCATCGAATTAGTGCAACAAGCGATTGCGCAAGGCTACCGAAAAATTTTGGCAGTAGGCGGTGATGGCACTATCAATGAAGTGATAAATGGCATTTTTAGCCAAAAAATAGTAGCACCTGTTGAAGTTGAATTTTCGGTAGTACCACTTGGTACGGGCAGCGACTGGATAAAAATGTATAAAATTCCTCGTAATTATAAAAAGGCGATTCCGCTACTTGCAAAAGGCGTACTCAAAAAACAAGACATTGGACGGGTCTGCTATCAAACCGAAAAGGGGACAGAATCTCGCTATTTTGCCAATGTAGCAGGCATGGCTTTTGATGCTTGTGCGGTAGTCAAAAGTTTGACGATGAATAAAGCGGGCATAATGGGGCAACTTTATTACTTGGCATTGATATTGCGGCTTATTCCTAGTTATAAAAGTAGCAAAATGATAATACAAGGGGATAATTTTCGTTATGAAGGAGATGTTTTTTGCCTAAATATTGGTATTTGCAAATACAATGGCGGCGGTATGCAAACTGTTCCGAATGCCATAGCAGATGATGGTTTGTTTGAGATATCAATTATTGAAAAAATGCCTACCTTGCGCATTTTTTGGGAATTGAGAAGACTATATTTAGGCACCATGCACTTAGCAAAAGACGTGGTAAAATCCTACCAAACAACAACCTTAAAAGTTGAAACACAAGGATTTGACTTAGTAGAAACAGATGGGGAGTTGTTGGGAAAATGTCCTGTAACTTTTTCGATTTTGCCGCAGGCACTTACGATACGTATTCCAAAATAATTACAATTCTTTTATAAAATGAAAAAAAAGATTTACTTTTCTGTATGTTTGATAGGTTTCTATTTTTCGCAGTTATTTGCGCAAGGTCCCAATAGCGGTGTCAAAAAGTTTGAGCCCTATATGAGTCAGGGTTATACCGTAGGTTTAGGTACTATCAACTATTTTGGCGACCTACCATCAGGTTTTTCAGCCATGCGCCCTGCGGCTATTGTAGGTTATTCCTATCCTTTTACCCCCAAGATTACGGGGCGTTTTCAAATAGGGTATGGGCAATATAGTGGTGCAGACTCTTTAGGTGGAGGCTTATCAAACGAAAGTCGGGGCATTCATTTTCGTAGTGACCTATTTCAAGCGGAGGCATTGATGATGTATGAACCTTTAAGAGATAAAAGGGGGGATTTCTTTCAAAAAACACATCTTTCTCCTTATTTTGTTTACGGCTTAGGTTTATTTTATATGAATCCCAAAGCCAAAGATACCGATGGAACATGGGCAGAATTGCAGCCCATAGGTACAGAAGGACAATATTTAGATGCAGACGCTGGTACTTTTCCCAAGCCCTATAAAAAACTGCAATTTCAAATTCCTTTAGGCTTAGGTTTAAGTTACTATTTTTATAAAAACTATTTTAGCCTAAATGCCGAATTGATGATGCATAGAACCTTCACAGACTATATGGACGATGTAAGTGCCAAATTTTATCCTGACCCTTATTTGATGAATCAATACAGCCCACAAGCGGCATATTTTTCTAATCCTACAGGGGGCATAATTACTGATGCAAAGCCTCGTGGAAATCCCGATAAAATGGATTTTTATGTAGTACCTTCGCTTTCAGTTACGTATTACATAGGTTATTAAACAAAATAGGGTAGATGTTTCTACAAAAAAGGGTGTATGACAAATATAAGAGATTTGAGTTTTGAGCAGTTGCGTGAGGCTGTGGTAGCATTAGGCGAGCCTGCTTTTCGTGCCAAGCAATTGTACGAATGGCTATGGGTAAAACATGTATTGAATTTTGACGAAATGCTCAACCTTAGCAAGGGTTTTCGAGAAAAATTGAAAGAAAAATATGTTACACAGCCTATAGAAATCGTTGAATTTCAGCAAAGTAATGATAAGTCTCAAAAATATATTTTTAAACTTTGGGACGGTCATTTGGTGGAAGGTGTGCTGATTCCTACGGATACAAGAACAACTGCTTGCATATCTTCGCAAGTAGGTTGTTCACTTACCTGTAAATTTTGCGCCACAGGATATTTAGATTTAAAGCGAAATTTGCATTATTATGAAATTTATGACCAAGTACAGTTGCTCAACAAAGCCGCCCTTCAGTATTTAGAGCGTCCTTTGAGCAATATTGTATATATGGGCATGGGAGAGCCTTTGCTCAATTATAAAAACATGCTGCGTTCTACGGAGATGCTCATCTCGCCACAGGGCATGGGTATGTCGCCTCGCCGTATTACAGTTTCTACTGCGGGCATTGCCAAAATGATAAAAAAGTTGGGCGATGATGGCGTGAAATTTGAGTTTGCGCTCTCGCTTCATGCAGGAAATGATGAGAAACGCAACAAAATTATGCCCATCAATGAGCATAATTCTTTGGAGGCATTGGGCGAGGCACTTCGTTATTTCTATGAAAAAACGGAAACTCGGGTAACATTTGAATATATTATCTTCAAAGACATTAACGACAGCCCCGAAGATGCAAGAGAATTAGCGGTCTTTGCTCGCACAATTCCTTCTAAAATCAATATCATTGAATATAATCCCATCAATGAAGCCGATTTTGTGAATACAACCCGCAAAAGAATGGACGAATTTGTGGCTATTCTGGAAGATAAAGGTTTGATTGTCAATGTAAGACGTTCAAGAGGAAAAGACATAGATGGGGCGTGTGGGCAGTTGGCATTGAAAAAAAGGTAATAAAAAGCCTACATATTTGGGTAAGTCTATATAAATTTATATATTTGTCGCCGTAATAATATCTGCGACTTATCAGTTATCACAATCTGATTGTAAACACTAAATTCCCATAAATGAAAAAAATTGGTATTCTTCATGGTATGGAAAGCACTTTTCCTGCCGCCTTTGTAGAAAGGGTAAATTCAAAAAATGTTGAAGGCGTTTTTGCCGAAGCTGTACGCATTGACAAGGTAATACAAGGCGATTATTCAGGGTATGATGTCATTATTGACCGTATTTCTCAAGATGTGCCTTTTTATCGTGCCTTTCTCAAAAACGCAGCCGTTTCGGGTACAGCTGTCTTGAACAATCCGTTTTGGTGGAGCGCTGATGAGAAATTTTTCAACAATGCACTTATGGCTAAAATTGGCGTTCCCGTACCAAAAACCGTTATTTTACCTTCAAAAGAACACCCTACTGGTACAACTGCAACTTCTTTCCGCAATTTGGCAATGCCTTTGGATTGGGAAGGAATTTTCAACTACATCGGTTTCCCTGCATATTTTAAGCCGCATGATGGGGGCGGTTGGAAAAGTGTTTATAAACTTCGCACCCCCGAAGAATTATGGACGGCTTATGACGAAACAGAACAGTTGGTGATGATGCTTCAAGAAGAAATTATTTTTGAAGAATATTATCGTTGTTATTGTTTGAATGGCAAATATGTACACATCATGCCGTATGAGCCACGGAATCCACATCATTTGCGTTACGTACAAGATATGGTTGTGCCTGCCGAAAAACTTAAAATGCTTACCGATATTGTATTGAAAATCAATCATGCTTTGGGCTATGACTTCAATACAGTGGAATTGGCTTTGAGAGATGGTGTTCCGTATGCAATAGATTTTTGTAATCCTGCGCCAGATGCTGATTTGCCTTCAGTAGGAGAAGAAAACTTTGAATGGGTGGTAGAAAATGCTGCTAACATGGCAATAGAAAGAGCTTTGCAGCATCAACCTGGTCAAATGAATTTGACTTGGGGCAATTTTGTGAAAGATGCAACGCAAGGTCGTTTGATGCAATAAATCTTCTTATGTGTCAATCCCTACGAAGGTCACCAACCATTCGTAGGGATTTTTGGTAAATAAACCCATCATTTGCAAAAATCTATGTGAGTCTAATCCTTCTTTGCTACTACATAAAAAAATAGTATTTAATTGAAAAAAAGTTGTGTTTATATGAGTTATTCGTATATTTGTAGGCTTATTTTTGCATAATACTAAAATAAATAGATATGGCTGGTTTAAAAATAGATTATGATTCCCAATGGAAGGAGTTGATTGGGGAGTTTTTTGAAGATTTTACGGCATTTTTTATGCCTGATTTGTATAAAGATGTAGATTTTACGAAACCTATTGAGTTTTTGGAGCAAGAACTCTTGGATATTTTCAAGACAAAATACAAAGGCAAACGTATCAATGATAAGTTGGTAAAGGTTTTTTTGAAAGATGGGACGGAAAAATGGGTGTTAGTACATATTGAAGTGCAAGCAAGCTTTGAAACGGAGTTTGCGGAGAGGATGTTTTTATATTATGTGTTGATTTATACAAAATACGGGGTAAAAGATATTACATCAATTGCTATTTTTACGAATAATAAAGTACCTAAAAAGTATGATAGGTTTGAACATAGTTTGTATGGGACGAGTATTTCGTATAAATACAACGCATATCGAGTGATAGATCAAAAGGAAAGTGATTTACTCACAAGCACAAATCCTTTTGCGATGGCGGTTTTGGCGAATTTATATGTTTTGCAAACCAACCAAAACTATGAAGAACGCCTTGTT
Organism: Bacteroidota bacterium; assembly: GCA_013298365.1. GTDB lineage: Bacteria > Bacteroidota > Bacteroidia > J057 > J057 > JAAFHL01. The sequence continues at coordinate 6,516 of JAAFHL010000194.1, forward strand.
CAAAAGGAAAAAATGTTTGAAATCGCAAAAAAATTAGGATATGATGAGAAAAAGTTGATAAGATTGCTTATATTTGTGAGAAATTTGATGGTTTTACCAGAAGACTTGGAATTTAAGTTTTCTTCTCATATTCATAATACAGTTCAAACGGAAAATAGTATGCTTATAAACGAAGGAGATAAAAGAATGCTTGAGGTTATGTATGTCGCTATCTGTGGCGAAACACCTCTACAAATGACAGAACGTATGGCGAAAGACATGGCGGAACGTATGGTGAAAGACATGGCGGAAGACATGGCGGAACGTATGGCAGAACGCCTAAAAGTTTCCATTGAGGAAGCAAAAGTTAGACGTTCAATTATTCGCTATTTTCAAAAACATAAATTTGAGGGTTTAGCTGGTTTTTGCGAGTTGTTAGAAGTAGAATATTTGTTTGCTGAAAAGACAATAGCAGACTACTTGGAAGAACAAAAAGAGGTATAGAACATTTTGCTTGTTGTATGTAGCGTTTTTTGCCTAAATTGATGATAGGCGTATGGTCTTATTGCCCAAAAAAACTCGACTACTTTTTTCTCGAAAGAAAGACAATAAATAAAACGCCTAAAAACAAAATTACGCCATAACTTGCCGCAAGCCCCTTATTATCTAATCGAAGTTGCGAATAAATTTCTACTGTAATGGTTTTCGTTTCTACCCCATACAGCAAAATCGTTGCGACAAACTCCCCAAAGGCATTGATAAAGACCAATAAAGCCCCTTGAATCAAAGACGGAACAAGCAAGGGAAAAGTTATCGCTGAAAATATTTTGATTTTTCCTGCACCCAAAGTTGCGGCAGCTTCCTCTACCGAAGCGTCTATGCCTCGCAAGCCTGCAATCAGCGATTGTGTAAGTACAGGCAAATTTCTGATGGTATAAGCAATAGGCAAAATCCAAAAAGTGCCAACTAATACTTGATTAAAGGCAAAAGGATTTGCTACATTATAGCTGATAATCAGGCAAATAGCGATAACTGTGCCAGGTATGCTATACGGGAGCGAAATGATAATTTCTAAAAAAGCGGTAAAGCTATTTTTTTTGTCTCGCAATAAATAAGCCGCAGCTAAGGCAATCGTTGTGGTAAAAACAATCGCAACTAAGGAGCTTTTTAGGCTATTGAAAAAAGGCAGCAAAAAATCTTCTCCTGACAATAATTGCCTAAAATTATCAAAGGTAAAATCATAATTTATCGTGGATTGCATCAAGGCATTTTCGGGTAGCAAAGCCAAGGTAAAGAGGGCAAAAATGGGCAGAAATAGCAAAATAGCGAACAAAATAACGGAAAAAAGGCTCACATAATTTGTTTTTTCTTTGCCAAAAGAAACATATTTTTTCCCTGTTCCTTTGATTTTGCCTTGAAGCGGTTGCCGATTTCTGTACCATCTTGATAAAAATAAAAAAGCGACCGAAATACTCGTAAGTAAAATAGATAAGGCAGCAGAAAGGGCATAATCGCCATTTACTTTGGCATAATAAATTTCCGTAGTAAGAAACCTATCTGAGCCACCAAAAATAAAAGGGGCAGAAAAAGATGCCATACTCGCCATAAAAACCAACAAAGATGCGCCAATCAAAGACGGAATAATTTGTGGAAGGATAATGCGATAAAAAGTTTCCCATTTTCCTGCACCTAAGCTATATGATGCTTCGATAACGTGGTTGTCCAAATTTTTGAAACCTGTATCTGCAAAGAGATAAAAAAGCGGATAAAATGAGTATAAATGTATGAAAATGATGGCTTTCCAACCGTCAAAGTTAAAGGTTTCGGGGTGCAAAAGTTTGGATATTAAGCCATTTT
>JAAFHL010000195.1 GCA_013298365.1 Bacteroidota bacterium
TGATATAAATGGTTGGGACGCAGCGAACCTTGATAATAATCCCAACCCAGGTGTGATTAATAGTTTTGACCATGGAACGCATGTGGCAGGTTGTGCGGCGGCTGTCGCAGACAATGGAATAGGCGTTGCGGGCATCGGTTTTCATACCAAAATTCTTCCTATAAAAGCAAAATCAGATGGCACAACAGGCTCAACCCTCAATGCAACCCTTCAAGGATTCAATTATGCCATTAGTTGTGGTTTTACAAATGTAATAAACATGTCCTTTGGTGGGGCAAATTCGTATAGCATTACTTGGCAGCTTGCTATCAACACTGCACACGATTTGGGCATTGTGGTGATTGCCGCAGCAGGTAATAGTTCGGCTGATGTAAGCAATTATTATCCTGCAAGTTATGTTCACGTTATTTCGGTAGCTTCTAGTGATGACAGCGACCAGAAATCGTGGTTTTCTAATTATGGTGCGGTAGATGTTACTTCTCCTGGTTCAAGCATTAAAAGCACAACTATCGCCAACTTAAATCCGCCAATTGCGGGGTATCAATCTTGGGACGGTACTTCTATGGCAGCTCCTATCGCTGCGGGCGTTGTTGCATTGATGATTGCCGCAAATCCTGCACTTTCGCCAGATGCGATAGAAAATTGCTTAAAGCAAACTTGCGACAACATAGACGCACTTAATCCAAACTATGCAGGGCAGTTAGGGGCAGGTCGTATCAATGCAGGTAATGCTGTTGCATGTGTTATTCCTACGGTTCGTCCTACTGCGAGTTTTGCGCACAGCAATGTAACAAGTTGTAATGGTCATATAGATTTTACAGATTTATCCCAAAACCTCCCCATGAATTGGTCGTGGAATTTTGGCAATGGGCAAACCGCAACAACTGCAAATCCAAGCATAGATTACGGTACATCAGGAAATTATACCGTTACATTAATTGTAACAAATCCTATTGGAAGTGATACTTTTACACAAGTCTTAAATGTCAATTCCCTTGTTGTACCCCAAGTGAATGTCAGTCCAGATACTTCTATTTGTTTTGGGCAATCCCTTGTTTTGCAAGCGAATACAAATATGCTAGGTACAATTTTGTGGTCACCAGGCGTGAACTTGAATGATAGCACGATTCTTTCACCTACCTGTAATGTGCAAGTATCACAAACCTATATATTGAATGTTACGATTGCAAATGGCTGTGTTGGACAAGATTCTATTCGTATTACTAAAAAAACAAATCCTACGCTCAATGCAGGGGCAAATCAAACGATTGCACAAGGAACAAGCATTACGCTTAGTCCCATTTGTGTAAGCACACTTGGTTTTTCTTGGTCGCCGCCCACGGGTTTGAGCAGCACAAGCATTAAAAATCCGATTGCAAGTCCAACAACTACCACGCTTTACACTTTGACCGTTACCAATTCTTTGGGTTGTTCAAAAAGTGATGATGTATTAGTTACAGTTACAGAACCTACGGTAATAGAAGATGTAACGGGCAATCAAATTTATGCCCTTTTTCCAAATCCTACTTATAATGAACTGCATATCAAAGCTAATTTTGTATCAAATGAGCAAGTTAAGTTAGTTGTTTATGATATGCTTGGACAAAAAGTAGCAACCCCTTTTGAAGGAAAAGTTGCCACAGGGGATTTTGAATTTGTTTGGAAACATCATTTAGCTGCAGGTTTTTATACCCTTGTGTGGGAAATGGAACAAGTAAAAAAACAGGTATTTGTTGTGGCAGAATAAATTTCTTATAAAAGTCGTTTTTAGAAGACAAAATATAGTGCTTCGCTCCGTTAGCGTTTAACCCACTCGCAAAACTACTGGTAGTTTTGCGAGTGGGTTAAACGCTATGATGAACAGTACGTTACTTTCGCAATATGTCTAATAAGTGTATATTTGGACATAGCTCAATACGAGTAGTTGAAAGTTGATACTTTGACTAATCTCAGCACGACTAGCGGATAGTTAATGTATTAAGTGATTAGTATTCAATATTTTAACGAAAATAAAATACTCACTTACTTTTGAACAATTACTTAAAGATATTTGTAAAAATCAAGTTTTTTAGCATAAAAAACAAAAAGATTGTTGCGTGAAATATTTCCTCACAACAATCCTAATATGTATATAAAGTAACTTAGATTATTTAATCAACGATACCACCCAAGGCAACGCACTCAACGCCACAGAGCCTATTTTTTTCAAAACAGCTAAGAATTTCGCACCTTTAATTTGGTCTTTCATATTGATGGTGATTGTGCCATCAGGATTGAGAACACCATTCAAAATATTTTGCCCATTAGAACCCATTTGTGCAAGTACTTCTTTGCTAAGTTGCAAGTAAGGCGTAGCTTGTGCCAAGCCACTTTGTGGGAGATATTGTAGCGGATTCAATTTAATGGTTTGTCCGTTGTCATCTACAAAATTGATGGTAGGATATAAAGAAGGCTGCCCTCCGTTATTTTGAACATTGAACATCAAAGGATTTTGTGCATTTATTCCTGCTTCTGCCATCGCTTGCATCACTTGTTGTTGATTTGCGGTAGTATAAGGATTAGGATTATCAATCGCTATTTTTCCATTTGCCATTGCTGTTCTAATAGATTGAGAAGCTGCTTCTGCTACGCTATTTTGTCCACCATGCAAAGGCATACGCATCACTACTTCCACATATGCATCTGCCACTTTGAAATCGCCTACACGATACGCATTGCGCACATATCCATCTAAGATTTGCAAGGTAACTTGACGGTCAAATACTTGATTTACAAGGGTAACTGTATCTAAAATGCGTACTTGTTGAATTTGAATCAACAGATTACGGCGAGCTACCACTTCTGCACCTGTTTTTGCTAGTTCCTCCGCCTGTCCTGGTAAGTTAAATTTTTGTCTATCAATAAAACACTTGCCTACTGCCTCAATATAGCCTTCTGTCCAGTTTGTAGAAGCATTTCCTGCCTCATTGTGTGTTACAACAGGCTGTGTTTCAATGGGTTTTCCATCTGTGCCTGGCAAAGTAACCAAAACAGGTTTAGGTGTATTGACAGGCGAAGTACTTCCCTTTACAATATTTCCGCCTACTTGCGTACCCACAACTTCGCCTCTACCAGGATTCGTTGTAGGTGTATTGATAGGCGTAGTTTGTCCTTTTGTACCATTCAAACTTGTACTTGTTTCGCCCTTTGTTGTACCTATGGGAGAAGTAGGTTGAATTCCACCTTTTGTGGGGGCATTTTCAACGGGTAGTGGCGTAATGGGACGACCACCGATAACAAGTTGCGCTTGCGAATAGCTCGCACAAAGTAAGAGAAAAGAAAGTACGTATGTTGTTTTCATATCTTGAAAAAAATAAAACAGTTGATAAATGATTAAAGAATCCTTTCGCAGGTGGAAAGCATTCATGTATTTATACGCAATTTACGGTCTTTGTTGTGGAAAAAAAAATATCTATGAGAATTATCTATATAAACGTGTAAAAAAGATAGATAAGTGTGAGAAAAATAGCTTCGTTTTAAAGGGAGAAAAAGCTTGTGTAAATTTAATAAAAAAAAGCGTGCATTTTATGAATCTAATTTCCCCCTTTTACGTTTAGTACTGAATGTTTCATGGTTTATTATTTCCCATAATCCAACTAAATTTCACATAACTTAACAGAAAAGAAAACAAGATTCTTATGAAAAAAGTCATTGGTATTTTTTTGATTTCCATGCTTGGTGCTATTTCAGGAGTAGGTGTATATAAGCAGTTTTTTGAGGAAAAGCGTTTTTCCTACAATAATAGCAATACCCCTGCTGTATTTTCTAAATACGAAGGCACAAAAGGCGATTTCCCTGCATTTACACAAGCTGTGGAGGCGGGTCGCCCTGCGGTAGTACATATTCGTTCTACATTTGGCGGCACAAGAAGTCGTTGGGGTGGTTTTTTTGATGACATTGGCGCACCCGAAGGCGTAGGTACAGGCTCAGGCGTTATCATCTCCGCAGATGGCTATATCGCTACAAATAATCATGTTATCGAGAATGCAACGGATATACAAGTAACCCTGCCCGACAATCGCAACTACAAAGCGACTTTGATTGGGGCTGACCCTTCTACGGATTTGGCTTTGCTCAAAGTAGAAGGTGAAGATTTTCCTTATCTTGAAATGGGCAATTCTGATGAGATTAGAATTGGGGAATGGGTCATTGCGATTGGTAACCCTATGGATTTGACATCTACTGTTACGGCGGGCATTGTGAGCGCAAAAGGACGTGATATTAGTTTGTTGAATGCAAATTACAGAATAGAGTCTTTTATTCAAACCGATGCTGCGGTAAATCCAGGCAATAGTGGTGGAGCTTTGGTAGATGTTACGGGTAAATTGATAGGCATAAATACAGCAATCGCTTCTCGTACAGGTTTTTATGCAGGCTATTCCTTTGCTGTTCCTTCTGCGATTGTGCGCAAAGTCATGGACGATTTGTTACAATTTGGCGAAGTACGTAGAGGGATTTTGGGCATAGGTATCAAAAATGTAGATGCCGAACTTGCGGAAGAGCAAGATTTGGCTACTTTGCAAGGTGCGTATGTAACCCGAGTAAACAAAGGTAGTGGCGCAGATGCAGTAGGCATTAAAGAAGGTGATGTGATTACTGAAATTAATGGAAAATCGGTAAAAAGCAGTGCTGAATTGCAAGAGCAAGTCGCTCGTTTCCGTCCTGGCGACAAGGTGAAGGTAAGCCTTTTGCGTGGCAGTGAGGAGAAAAAAATGGAGCTTACTTTGAAGAAAATTGAAGAAGCAAAAGACCTTGTTGCAGATGCAGAGGAGGAGAAAATGCCTTTAAGCAAAGAAAAAGACAAGGAAATAGATTTGAGTGATAACAATTTCCGCACCCTCAGCCCGAGCGAAAAAACAACTTTGGGCTTGGAGAAAGGGGTTAAAGTAGAAAAAGTGGGCAGAAAATTGGCAATGGGCGGCGTAAAAACGGGCTTTGTGATAACAAAAATAAATGGGAAACCCGTTATAGGCATAGAAATGCTGACAGAGGAATTGAAAAATACACGAGGCATGGTGAGATTAGAAGGTTTATATGAAAAAGGAATGGTCGCAAGCTATTCGTTTAATTGGTAGGCTACCTTCTCCAAAATATTACCGATTTTAGCGCAAAGCCGCAAAGGAACGCAAAGAAAAAAAGAAAATTTCAACGAAAAATTGATTTCTTTGCGCCTTTTTTCATTTTCAAAAAACGCTACAAATTCATTTTGTGGCGTTTTTTTATGCTTCATCTATTGGTTTTGGTACAACTTTCTGAAAAGCAAGCAAAACAGGAAGTGTCCATAACAAAATTTTGAGGTCGAGCCAATGTGATTTATGCTGCACATACCAAATATCATATTCAAATTTCTTGTGAAAAGAGATAAGATTTCTGCCATTAATTTGCGCCCAACCCGTAATACCTGGTAAAACTTCGTGCCTCCGCCTTTCTTCGGGAGTATAATTTTCCAGCCAATCCATTAACAAAGGGCGAGGACCTACCAAACTCATGTCCCCTTTTAGAATATTGAACAACTGCGGAAGTTCATCTAAGGACGTTTTACGCAAAATCTGTCCCAAAGGCGTTACCCTTTGCCATTGCCCATCTTGTTCCGTTTCATTTTCAGCAAGTGGATACATCGTGATAAATTTATAAATACGAAAAGGTTTTTCATGTAATCCTGGGCGTATTTGTGTGAAAAAAACTTTGCCCTGAAATAGCCATAATGCCAACATAATCAGCCCCATAATAGGGGAAATGAGTATCAAAATAATGGAGCTGATGAGTATATCTCGAATACGATAGGACATTTTTTCGTTTTTTTACTGATGTAGATTCTCACATACTTTGGAAATAAAGAACGCAGATTTCCGCAAAATAAATACTTATCTGCGAAAATCTGCTATCATTTGCGAAAATCTGCGAGAACAAAAACCTTAGCGAATCAACATAATCGTTCCGCCTCTTTCCATGGCTGTCCCATCGTTGAGACGAGCCTGAATTTTGAAGGTGTATGTACCTTCGGGCAAATCTTGTCCTTGCTGATTTTTGCCAAGCCATTTATCCGCAGGCGATTGCAACGTATAAACGATTTTCCCCCAACGGTCAAAAATGAGGCAGGTCATTTCTTTGATTCCTGCACCACTAATGAAAAACTCGTCATTGTTTCCATCTAAATTAGGCGTAAATACATTGGGAATATAAATCGAACCATTCGGAATAATCTCAAAAGTCATGCTTTGCGTATCAGGGCAGACTTGATAATATTGATTATAAGCTGTTAGCGTAACCGTATAAATACCTGGTTCTGAATAGGTATGCTCCGTATTTTTCCGATTATCGGTAAACCCATCGCCAAATTCCCACTGATAAGCAAGTGCCCCTGTGGACAAGTTGGTAAAATCAATGGTCGCATCTTGAATCACAATAGGCTCACTATTATTAGGATACGCACTAAACAAAGCCGTTGGTGGAGGCGTATTTGTCAAAACTACCTGTGTCTCATCTTGGCAATTATTGGCATCTGTTGCTACGACTGTATAAATACCTTCAAGCAAGGCTGTTGCATTTGTACCCGTTTGCCCATTATCCCACTGATAAGTATATGGCGCACTTCCACCACTTGCATTAACGGTAATTGTGCCATTTGCTATGTCGCAATAAGGCTCTGATTTATCTACTACCTGCACATCAATTCTGGACGGCTGCCCGATTGTTTCACTTGCCGTTGTGCTGCAATTATTGGCATCTTTTACCGTTACGGTACGCACACCTGCGCCTAAATTTGTAGCAGTTGAGCCATATTGTGTGGGGCTGCTATTCCATGTATAAGTATAAGCAGGTGTTCCTCCCGAAGCAATTACGCTTGCTGTACCTGTTTTTGTACCAAAACATTCGGCATCTTGATGACTTGTAACAAGCATCAAAGGCGCAGCAGGTTGCGTAATGACAAAGCTACGATTGATGCTACATAAGTTTGCATCTGTAACCATAACTGTATAAGTACCTGAAATAATGCCATTTGCTGTGCCTGTTGAAGAAACGCCGCCCGTCCAGTTGTAATTATAAGGGCTTGTGCCGCCATTTACCACAATTTTGGCAATGCCTGTATTGTCTCCAAAACATTTAACATTCGTTTGTGTAACTGTGCCACGAAGTGAGTCAGGCTGTGTCAAGGTTACACTTCCTGTTTTGGTACAACCTTTTGCATCTGTAACAAGGACATTATATGTTCCTGCTGCCAAGTTTATGATACTGGGCGTTGCTTGGTTATTGCTCCAAGAATACACATAAGGCAATGTTCCCCCTACAACCGTAGCTGTTGCACCTCCCGAATTGTCTTCAAAACATTTCAAGTTATTCTTAGTCATTGTCAAACCTAAAACAGTAGGAGCTGTAATCGTTACATGAACGGTATCAAAAGGAACACAAGCATTTGCCAAAGCATCTGCCACTAATCCAATATAAGTTCCTGCGGATAAACTTGCGGTACTTGTGTTTTGTGTAGGGCTGCTATTCCAAACATAAGTATAAGTGCCTGAACCGCCTGTTGCACCAACAGTAGCTGAACCATTTTGCCCATAACAATTTGGATTTGTCATAGCAGAAACCGTTGCGCTAATGGCAGGTGGCGCAATCACAGTGATGCTAAAATCGCAGGTAGAAACATTGCCTGCGACATCTGTGGCAGTATAGTTCACATTCGTTATGCCAATTGGAAACATATCTCCCGAGAAATGATTTTGATTCACAACAACGCCTGAACAGTTATCCGTAATTGTGGGAGCTGTCCAAGTGAGAACCGTATCGCAACGAGCAGCCAAATTGATGACCATATTTGCAGGGCAATTTGTAATACTTGGTGGTGTATTGTCAAACAAATCTACGGTGAATGAGCAGGTTGCTGTATTTCCTGCTGCATCAGTCGCTGTATAGGTTACTACTGTGGGCGTAAAGGGGAAGGTCGCACCAGGACTAATGTTAGACGTAAGTGAAACTCCTGGGCAATTATCAGAAACAGTAGGCGCAATCCAGTTTACAACGGCATCACAATTCGGACCCGCATTTTGAGAAATATTTGTAGGGCAATTCAAAATCACAGGCAATTCTGTATCGGTTACGGTAATTGTAAAAGTACAAACTGCTGTATTTCCATTTGCATCTGTGGCAGTATATTCAATGGTAGAAACGCCAAGTGGGAAAACCGTCCCGCTTGCAGCTCCTTGTGTTTGCG